>NZ_JACJOR010000362.1:0-15973 GCF_014695615.1 Leptolyngbya sp. FACHB-711 | reverse complement strand
ATCGGTGCATCTCCATCGGGAACAGGCAAAACGTTGGACTGAAGCGTCAGTCGATCGTCGATTTCAGGCGAGGCACTCGGGACGACAGCCAGTTGAGGCAAAGGCGGCGGCGCAGGCAGGGACAGAGACGACTGTATTACCGGAATGGCAGGGGAACTGTTTTCAAAAGGAGTAGCAATGCCAGCAGCAAACGGCTGAGGCGCACGGAAAGGAACAGACACAGAAACCGCAGCCATTAAAACGGGTTCAAAAGACGACGGCAGCGAGGGCATTAGCGAGGGCATCAACGCCTCTGGCGGCAGGTTCAGCGAATCGGCAGGATTCATCCGCACCCCAGAATTTTCGGGCGGCGGCACTGGAATTGGAATCGAGACTGCTGGATCCGCTTCAGCAATCGCCTCAGGTTGGGCAGTGTTTTGCATGGGCGAGACGCGATCTGTCCGTAAAGAGCCTGATACCGCAAAACGTGGGGCAGCGATCGATCGATCAGCGTTAATCTCCCTCGGCGGCAGTTGACCAATGAGCGCGGTAGCCACCAACGTCGAACGGCGATCGGTAAAATCGGTTGAAACTGTTGAAGCAGAAGGAATTGAAACAGAAACTGGAGTAGGGGGAATTGGAGCAGCCCTTAAAGCAGAGGGATCGGCAGGATGAATCATTTCGATCGATTGCGGTTCCGGGGTCTGCCCTGTTTCTGCGGGTCGAACAAAACCCTGATCCGCCTGCACAGCGGCAATTTGAGTAACAATCCCATCAAAATCAACCCTGCCCGAAACCTGCTGGGCGGAAAGCTGGTTGCCTGCGATCGGCACGGTTTGACTTGTGCTGGCAGCGTTCACATCCTGTCTGCGGTTTTGCCGAAACTGATTTTGTCCTGCATCCTCGGCGGTGCCTAAGTCAGGCTGGGCGTTATTCACGGCAGCTACCCCGACTTCGCTGCTGTGTTCGATCGCATTTCGTCGTAAAACCGGATGTGCGCTGTCTTGCACCAATACGCCAGTTCGATTGCGGCGGATTTGATTCTGAATGATTAACGGGGCGGCAGATTGAGCGATCGTGATTCCGACCTCGGCTTGTTCAAAGAAATTTTGCCGCACTTCCGGCTGGGCAGTTCCGGCGATCAAGAGTCCGGTTGCCCGGTTCTGGCGAAAGCGATTTTGCTGAATTGCCGCCAGTGCATTGCCCGTAACCGTTATGCCTGACGCCTGACTGCCTGAAAACGTATTGTGGGCGATCGTTGGATTGCTCGACTCGATCCAGAGTCCGTGACCCTGGGGATTGGTGATCGTTATGCCAGTAAGCAGCGCATTCATTGCGCCGATTAGCGTTACGTTCTGAGAACCCTGGCTGGAACTCACAAACTCGCCGCCGCCACGAATCACAATGCCCTGTCCTGCCGTGCTGGAATCGCCCTGAATTGTGATGCCCGATCGCATCTGGAGCGGGAAAACTTCGCCTGTCTCGGCACTATAGAGTCCGGGAGAAAGCAAAATTACGGTGTTAGGCTGTGCCACTTGCAGCGCATGGTGGATCGTGCGAAAGGGCAATTGCTGACTGCCAGAACCCGGAATATCTTGACCGATCGCTGGATTGACGAATAGAAAGGTTTGGCTGCGCTGTGATAGGGAACCTGGTGCACTCGGCTCGATTTGGGCGGCAGCTGCATTGTTCCAGCCATTAAGCAAAGCCAGGGTCAAAGCGATCGTCAGCGATGCACAGGTCAATCCTGTACAAGTCAACCCCGCATCTAAAAACGGCAGGAGCGATTTTTGAGCTTTGGAGCCACTTTGAGCGCGTGAAGTCATCAAACGCATGGATTCTTTCCCAACACCAACGGATATGGACAGCAGCCTTGCCCGACTTGCCTGGATCACTAACCTGGATCAGGGACCGGAATAAACAATCCCCAATTACTGACCTGAGTAAACAATAAGGAAAAATTAGCAGCGATTAACGCCAAGTTTAGCGATCGTTCTGCAAATTCTCCGAATTCAACTCTGTCTATAGCGTTCTAGAGGATGAGTAATGAACTAAATTCTGCCTGATTTTCTGAAAGTAGTGACAGGATAAGGTAAATTTTTTTTGCTGGGGCAATGGTTCGACGAGCAAAAATTCTACTGGGACGGTGGCTCTGCTGCGTACGGCTGAGGCTGTCCTGTTAGGATGACAAATAGCTAAAAGGTGCTTACAAGGTACTTAATAAAGTGTGAGTCGCGACCCGAACCGCCCCCTACATGATTCAAGATTGGGAGACTTTGAGCTGGAATGGAGCCTGAAGTCCTTCATTGAGAGACCTTGAACCCAACCCCGGAGCGAAAGTCCTCCAGAGTTGGGAGGGTGGGGCAAATGCAGCACGATGGATACCTACGGTGGATACTTCTAGAGCATCCTCTTCGAGCGCACTGGATTTGATCCCACTGGATTCGATCCCACAATGGGCGGAACAATCAACGCAATAGGCAGCAGGATGGGCAGCAAGATGGGCAGTAAAGCGGGCAGTCAGAACGAAGGCTATCAGTCAGCCGTTTATCGGATTCTCGATGCTAACCTCGATCGCGCCCGTGAAGGGCTGAGAATTATCGAAGAATGGTGTCGATTTGGACTGAATCAGACGCAGCTCACCGAGGAGTGCAAGCAGCTCCGGCAGGAACTTGCCCACTGGCACAGCAACGACCTCCGCGCCGCCAGAGATACCCCAAACGATCGCGGCACCGACCTCACCCACCCTCAGGAAGCCGAGCGATCGAGTGTGGCCCAGGTGCTTCAGGTCAATTTTTCCCGCACTCAGGAGGCACTGCGCGTTCTGGAAGAATACGGCAAGCTTTATTCGGGAGACATGGCAGCTGCTTGCAAGCAAATGCGCTATCGGGTGTACACGCTCGAAACTCGGCTAGGCGGCTATGAGCGACAGCAGAAGCTAAGACAATCGACCCTGTATCTTGTGACATCGCCTTCTGATCATTTGCTCGAAGTGGTCGAAGCGGCATTACAGGGCGGACTCTCTCTGGTGCAGTATCGCGACAAAGAAACCGACGACCTCACCCGGATCGAGAATGCGAAACGCCTGAAACAGCTTTGTCATCGCTACGATGCGCTGTTCATTATTAACGATCGCATTGATCTTGCACTGGCAGTAGACGCAGACGGCGTGCATCTGGGACAGGACGATGTGCCGATCGCCCTTGCCCGTCAGCTCTTGGGCAGTCAGCGCATTATTGGACGCTCTACCCACAGTCCCGAAGAAATGCACCGGGCGATCGAAGAAGGAGCCGATTACATTGGTGTGGGTCCAGTATATGAAACGCCCACCAAAGCAGGCAGACCCGCCGCCGGACTGGAGTATGTGCGCCATGCCGCTGCTCAGGCTGCGCTGCCCTGGTTTGCGATCGGAGGCATTAGTGCAGATAATTTAGACGCAGTGCTTTCTGCCGGAGCCGAGCGAGTTGCCGTTGTACGGGCAATTATGGCAGCCGAGGAACCTACCCTGATGACCCAGTATTTTGTTTCGCAGCTCGATCGAGTGCAAACGCTCCGCGCTCATGCGATTTCTTGAGGATTCAAGTCACGATGTCCCCCACCCACCTCATCACCCTGCAAGTCAACGGAGAGCCGCGCCAGTGTTCTGCTGAAACGCTCTTACCCGATTTACTGACTCAGCTTGGCATGAATCCACGGCTCGTTGCAGTGGAATACAACGGTGAAATTTTGCATCGTCAGTTTTGGACAGAAACGAAAATGCAGGCAGGCGATCGGCTAGAAATAGTGACGATCGTGGGGGGAGGATTACGCCATTAAGTACGGTTATCTCCGCTAAAATCCACCTTAAGCCTGCTTATCCCCTTAAAGAGAAGGCGGTAAACTAAAAGGGTAGCGACTTTGTAACATTTGGTTAATTTTTGGGAGCAGTAGCAGCGTTCAATCCATTATGCTGTGCGCCTGCACTAATCCTGAACCCAGCCAAAGCCGATACGATTACTCATCAGCTTGGATAGGCACGGGACTATGTTCAACAAACTGTTTGCATTAATTAAGCCTGCTTTAAAACCTTTTCTGATTGCCAGTTTGGTGATTACGATCGCCTTTAGCCATGCCGGCGGCGCACTGGCAGCAAGCGGAGGGCGTGTGGGTGGCGGCAGCTTTCGCGCTCCGACCCGTACAGCTCCGGCTCCCAGTCGCCCCTATGGAGGTGGGGGTTACGGTGGATATGGCGGCGGTGGCGGCTACTACCCCGGTGGTGGATTTGGGTTTCCCTTCATACTGCCCTTTTTTGGCTTCGGGGGCGGTGGCTTATTCAGCATCTTGATCTTTCTTGCGGTCGCAGGCTTCCTGACGCGGGCACTGCGGGGAGCAGCGCAAGGCGGTAACGACAACAGCGACGGCTATGACGGCTATGATTCTTCGGTGACGGTAGCAAAAGTGCAGGTCGGTCTACTGGCTCAAGCCCGCGATCTGCAAGCCGATCTGAACCGGATTGCCACTAATGCCGATACAGGCAGTTCTGAAGGCTTGGCTCAGGTGCTTCAGGAGTCTACGCTGTCACTGCTGCGTCACCCCGAATATTGGGTGTATGCGTCGAGCAACGCTGAGCAAGCTAGTCTGCAAGCTGCCGAAAACCAGTTCAATCGGCTGGCGATCGCAGAACGCAGCAAATTTGCCGAAGAAACTCTCTCGAACGTCAATCGTCAGTTGCGTCAATCCACCCTGCGGCAGCAGCTTCAAGGTGCGGGCGGTGCCCTAGAGCTATCCCGGGATCCGGGCGAGTATATTGTCGCAACAATCATTGTGGCAACGACCGGGCGTCTTCCCCTACCCACAATCAACACCACTCAAGATCTGCGGCAGGCGTTGAGCGTTCTTGGTTCTGTTTCGAGCGATCGGCTTCTGGCTCTGGAAGTGCTATGGACACCACAGGCAGAAGGCGACACCCTGAGCAGCGACGAAATGATTGCTGAGTACCCCGATCTGAAGCGAATTTAGTACGCTAGAAGATACGGGATGCAGTGGGGGCTGAGTCTTCAGTCCCCTCTCTTGTGTGAAGCATTGTTTGACATGAATTTTGTATGATTAGCTACCTGAAGGGCACGGTTGCTGGCGTGCAGAAGATCAGCAACAGTCGGGTGATTTTGACGATCGATGTAAACGGGATTGGCTATGACGTGCAGGTAAACGCCAGACTCACGCAGCAGCTCCCACCCGTGGGCGAAGATGTCCAGATTTTTACCCATATGCAGACGCGAGAAGACCAGACAGTGCTGTTTGGGTTTGGCTCCCCGTCAGAGCGAGATTTGTTTCGCCAGCTGATCAGCGTCACGGGTGTTGGTCCGCAGGTGGCGATGGCGTTGCTGGATGCTCTGGGCTTGCAGGATTTGGTGCAGGCGATCGTGGCAAGCAACATTCGGCTGCTGTCTAAAACGCCCGGTGTGGGCAATAAAACTGCCGAACGGATTGCCCTGGAACTCAAAACTAAGCTGGCAGAATGGCGAATGCAGTCGGGCTTGGGGTCAACCCCCAGTGCGGCTCCGGTTGCCGCTGTGCAAGAAGATGTCGAAATGACCCTGCTGGCACTGGGCTACAGCAGCGATGAAATTACCCACGCACTGCAAGCGGTTGGACAAAGCACCGCTCTTTCTAAATCGGACAATGCAGAAGCCTGGATTCGGGAAGCGATCGCTTGGCTGAGTCGGATGTAGGGTAGGGTATCAGGCATACGGCTAAGAACGGTACAAGCTATTCCTGTAGCGGCTTTTGGTACATCCTGGGAATGACCCTTGCTTCAAAACAAAATCCCTCGTAGAGAGCATGAAGTTCAGCGAAGCGACCGATATAGTAGCGATGGAACGTTAACAGGGAGCGGACATCAGCGAACCGCCTCAGTTACGGGAGAATCAGTTACGAGAGAAGCGGTAAGCCGATCAGCGTAACGTGCCCCGCTGAAGGTTGCAATCCGAGGAAGAGTGGCTTCTGCGGTCTGGTATCCCGGTTAGCTACCTCAATCTTTCCTATAGCGAACCTGTAAATCAACTGTCAGCTTATTGTTAGTAGCGATTCAGATTCGCCTGTTGTTAGTAGCGATTTAGATGAGCCTGGAAACTTCATGAATAATCAAGTACTCACTCGCGGGCAGATGGAACGAAGCCTCTCGCAGCAAATTCAGTTGCTCTATCGCACTTTTTTGGGACATCAACCCAGTAAGGTCTTCTGCCAGCTCATTGATGAAAAACTTACGATCGTGATCGAAAACTCCGTGACCCAGCCCGAACAGCTTTTGCTAGAAGAAGGACACCGTCCGCTTGCCAAGCAGGTGCGCGAGGATCTGAATCATTTGATTGAGCCACGCATGCGGGAAGTGATTGAATCGGTTTTGAGTACCAGTGTCTTAGACTTTCTGAGCGATGCTACGCTCGAAACCGGGAGAACGGGCGTGATTGCAATTCTTCAAAATCCACCCGAAATTCGACCATCCGCTTCACGCCGTGTTAGCCACACGCGATCGAAAACTATCTCCGCGTAGCCTGACAGCAGTGGAAGTTTATCACTGCCTGCAAATCGTCTAGCGTAAACGGCTTGCTGAGATAATCATCAAACCCCTCTGCCAGCAGCCGCAGCCGATCGTCAGCTCTGCCGAGGGCAGTAATTGCCACGACAGGGATAGGGCGGGTTGAGGCGCTTTCCCGAAGCTGACGCAGCAGCTCAATACCGCTTTGCCGAGGCATGACAATATCTAGCAAAATCAGGTGTGGCTGAATGCTTTGGGCGATCGAAACTAAATCTATCCCATTCGTTCTGCCAACAAATCCACAGTTAAATAGCTCCAGCGAGTACTGCAATAGCAGCAAATTATCTTTATCATCATCGACAACTAGCACGAGCGGCTTAGAATTCGAGTCCGAAGTGGCTGAGCTTCGAGGAATTGCTACATTTTGGATCGTCATCTAAGACTCCGCTAAAGTGCATTTCGATTAGAAGGCAGGCTGTTAGGCAAAGAAGACCATAATGCGGGGAATGGCTTGCTACCGAATGAGCAGCAGTTGCACTTAATAAAGCTTAATCACTTATAAAGCTCAATACTAAAGCCTAATACGATACTGCTAACCCAACAGACCAGTTATTTTTAGAGGGAATACGATCGCGCCCAGCTAATCAAGCGTGCATTTGTGTAAGCCAGAATACAAATTTAGCGGCTTTTGAGGCTCAACAGAATAGATTTAAGGTTTGTGTAAACATTACCTGAGTATGACTAGAGGGGCTTTTTGAGGCAGCTAATTAGCGGCAACTGATTGAAGCTAGCATAAGCCTGCTACAGGGAGAAAGTTACAGCCGGGAAGCATCAACAGATTTGAGGGGCACCCATTCACCCTTTTCTATTCTAACTGGCTCTCTTCATTTAAGCTTTACATCCATCTAAGGGGGGTGTAAATCCCTGCTAAGACCTTATCAGATAACGGCTTTTCTGCTTCAGTCTGTGTTTGAAACGACGCAACTCAAAAAAACTTTACCTAGAGTAACCTGCTTGAAAATCGCTCCCGCCTCAGATTAAGGTAGAAACCAAGTTGAGTTCTCTTGCGTTAGTGGAGATGAAAGGGTGGGCGATTTTGACAGAAAACAGCTTGAGCAACTAAACGCGATCGGCGAATACTTGCAACACATCCGTCAGGATCAGGGTCGATCGCTCGATGACATCTCCGCCAAGACCTACATTCCCCTACGGATTCTACGAGCCCTAGAGGGTGGGCAGAGCACAATTCTGCCGGAAGCCGTTTTTGTGCAAGGGTTTATTCGCCGCTATGGAGACGCGCTGGGGCTAGATGGAATGACGCTGTCGCGCAGTTTTCCAGTCGAGCGTGAAGCGATCGGTTTCGAATCGCCCGAACGAGAACAAGCAGAATCAACCCAAAGTCTGGTCGAAACCCGCGTTCCTGATTCATCTAGACCCGATCGCCGCAAGCGGGAACCCAACTCGTCCAATGCGAGGCAGCTCCCCCTGCGGGATAATCGTCGCAGTCCAGTGCCGCTGATCATTGCAGGGCTGCTGGTTTTAGGAGGGCTGGCTTACGGTTTGTCTCGCCTGCTGTCTAGGCCTCAACGGTCTGAGCCTGCAATCACCACTGCGCCGACTGCACCCGCCGCGACTGTTCCTGCTTCTCCTACTGCTCCTGCAGCTTCTCCTTCTTCCACGCCGAGCGCTTCTCCCAGTCCGGTTTCCCCGGTAGCTAGTGCTCGCGCAGCCATTTCTTCTCCATCCAGTTCTTCCGCGACCAATTCCCCCATTCGCGTGGCAATGAATATCACCGCAGATGCTTGGGTACAGGTGATCGCCGACGGCCGCGTAACCTATGAAGGAACTTTGACGAAGGGCACACAGCGCAACTGGTCAGCGCAAGAAGAGCTAACGATCGTATCGGGTAACGCTGGCGGAGTATCGCTGTCATACAACCAGGGAGCTGCAAAGACAATGGGTTCAGCGGGAACCGTAGAGGAAATCACCTTCACGCCAAACAGTAATGCTGCAAATCGTAATTCTGCTGCTAGGGGCAACGCTGCCTCGAACTAGGAGCGTTAAACTGGGTAAAAGCCTGGGAAGAAAAATTAATTCGCAATTTGCGATCGTTTGGCGTTGCTAGTTTCGCCACTAGGTTCGCGACAAATTTCATCACTAACACTAACAGTTAACCTCTACCAGCTAACTTCAAAACTTTCGCAGTTGATTCCGAGCGCACATGGCTAAACATACGCAGGCACATCTTTCCCGTACGATCGAAAAGAGCAAACCCAACAGCGTTAGAGACATGACTAAACGCCAGATGGAATACTACATGGGGGCAAAGCTCATTGAGATCGGCATCGATCCCCAAGCAGTGATTTATCGCTGGTCAGTTAAGGAGCGGGGAATTAGCGAAGTGTGGACGTATAGTGCGTATTGGGGCGATTCAAGAGAGAAGCTGCTTCAGCAGGAGCAAAACAGCTAACCGATCGCTTTCGTTTCACTAAAACTGTCTGCCTTTTGAAGCGGCGGCTGAATAGCCTGGCACAAGCCCGTAGCGGCAACAATTGCTTGACCTGAGCTCTTTGAAGCGATCGTTAGGGTCGCAATATATTGAGAAAGATCGTGCAGTGCGTAGAGTAGGTTGACCATGGTTCTGCCATCGTTTGGATTAGGTGACGTTTTAACGGTGACCCGTTGCTTTCTATCGAAGCAGTGTACTGAAGAACGGTAATTTGATCGGGAGATTATCGCCGGAACAATAACAATCGCGATGATTGCAGCCAGGATAACTACATCGACTTCTAGCCGAGCCATTCTGAAAGAAACGGCGATCGAACCCTGATCAAACCCTAATCAAACCCATTCATTAAAAATGAACCGAATGTTGAATACTGATTAAAAATACTATTTGTCTTTGCTCAGCGTTGTATCGTTATTCATTGAGAACTGAACGGTGGGTTTAGCAGGTTGAACGGCTTTTTCAGTGGCAGTATTCAAGTTGTGAGGTCTGGCACCCGTTTGATAAGGAATTCGTGAGTTCATGCAATAAGCTCCTAATTAATCGTTCTGATTATTTTGTAATGAAATCTTACCTAATGAATTGCAAATTGAAGGTTCGGTTATTTCTACCTTGGCTTCAATCGGCAAACGATTTGTGAATTAGATAAGCGCTGTAAATTCATTTGACTTATTTATAGTTTGAGATATGGGAACCTAAACGCAAACTTACTTTAGGCGGGTTTGTAAACAGCTCTTGTACACCTGTAAAGGTACGCGAATCGATATACCTATCCTGATTTATTCCTATTAGTACGCTTAAGCAAGCGATCGATTAAAAATAGGGCGAATAGTTCATCAAAAGTCGTACGCCGATCGGCTTAAGCAGCAGCTTGGTCAGCGTCATGACTTTTCAAACGTCCTGTAAATCGCGTTTTGAGCATACGGCTGCTTTGTAGCACGGAGTGCCTGCACCGTTTCAATCACCCTTGCAGCAACGCGATCGACTTCTGCTACGGTGTTAAACCTGCCGATCCCAAACCGGATCGAAGCATAGGCAAGCTCAGGCGATCGACCCAGCGCAGTCAATACATGGGATGGAGCCGATTTTGCAGAAGCGCAAGCAGACCCTGATGAAACCGCCGCAAACGACTGAATGCCTAACAGCAATGCCTGTCCGTCTACGCCTTCGACGCTGATGTTTAGATTTCCCGGCAATCGCTGCGTTGCGTGTCCATTCAGATGAATGCCACCCAGGGGCTGAAGCTGCTGCCAGAGCCGATCGCGCAAATCCTGAATGCGCTGGGACTCAGTTTCTCGATCAACAAGGGCAATCCGCACCGCTTCGGCAAACCCAACAATCTGAGGCGGATACAGCGTTCCCGATCGCAGTCCTCGTTCCTGTCCGCCGCCGTGAAGTTGAGCCGCAAGCTGGACTCTGGGCTGCCGTCTTCGCACAAAAAGCGCCCCAATTCCTTTAGGTCCGTAAACTTTATGCGCCGTAAGCGACATCAAATCAATTTGCATTGCTTCCACATCGAGCGGAATTTTGCCGATCGCCTGAGCTGCATCGGTGTGAAACAAAACCTGCTGCTGCCGACAAATTGCCCCGATTTCTGCCAGGGGTTGCAGAACGCCGATTTCATTATTGGCTGCCATCACTGACACCAGCACCGTATCCGATCGAATTGCCCGGCGAAGCTGTGCCAAATCGATGAATCCATCCGGCTGCACGGGTAGATAAGTCACCTCAAACCCCAGCGACTCTAAATAACGGCAGGGATCAAGCACTGCGCTATGTTCGGTCTGGACAGTGACCAGATGCTTGCCTTTCGCAAAATACGCCTCTGCTACGCCCTTGATTGCCAGATTGTTTGCTTCGGTTGCCCCACTCGTGAAAATGACTTCTTCTGGGGATACGCCGCCTATTCCAGCAGGGGAACTGCTGCACAACGCTGCTGCCAGGGTTGCTCTTGCCTGTTTGACCGCCGCTTCTGCTTCCCAGCCATAGGCGTGCAAACTGCCCGGGTTGCCAAAATGTTCGGTGAAAAAGGGCAGCATGGCTTGCAAAACGCGATCGTCTACGGGAGTGGTGGCGTGGGCATCAAGGTAAATCGGACGAGTCATAAAGCTGGTTTCCTGGCGGAATCACTCCCTATCAGCCTATCTCTACCCTCAAAGTCTGACTTTGGCGAGAGGGACGGTTTGCATTACCCCGGTAATCTGATTTTGTCCTTTGAAAAAGTTTTGGTAGAGGTTTATCGTGAAAAGCTTAATTTCTCGTGCGGCAGCTCGAATTGGCGCATTGCTCGGCAGCATTCAGATCAAGCAAGTTCTCTCGATCGTTCTGGTTGGATTTCTGCTGCTCACCACCGATACCGTACCCCGTGTAGACAAGAAAGCCACGATGGAGCGGGCGAAGGCAGACGCGCATCAACTCGACAATGAGCGGCCCAAGACTACCGGTGAATGGTTTAAGGAAGCTGACCAAGTCGAAGGCAAGAATGATGCAAGACTGGAAAACATTGTGGATGAGTCCAAGGCAGCCGTGAAAGAATTCGGCGAGATGTACAAGGACACCGCAGAAAGAAGCCTGCGTGGATTGAACAACGACTAATTCCAACTGAATTAGAGCTTGCATCGAGTTAGATTGACCGAGCAACAGGCTAAGACGGCAATGGAAAGGAGCTTAGACCTGTGGCTCGATCGGTTGAAATCCCCCTCAATCCCCCTTAAAATCCTCCTTCTTAAAAAGGGGACAGGCAAGGGTTAAACTTTCCTGGGACAAACCCAATGGCTGGAAGGGTTTGAATCCCCCTTTGAAGGGGAGCTAAGGGGGATTCCAAAGCTGCGAAACCGAGATTCGAATCAAGCAACTATCAGTACTTATTGGGCTGTCAGGGCAGGTTGAGCAAAGAGCAAACCAAGATCAAATGCGGTTTAGCGTTCCAGGAAGCGACGAAACGACACAACCGCCTCGATCCAGCAGCGTAATCCTCATTCAGCATTTCACTCGAACTGAATAACAGGGCAATTCCCTCACGAATCCTCTACACTCAAAAATCGGGAATCGGTTGATCGAGTTCTGATCGATTGGTTCGACCTGATCGATTAGTTCGATCGGTTTCTGAGTCGTTGTGCAACCAGAGGAATGCGTGATGGTGAATGCCCCAACCCGAATCGAAACAGACAGTATGGGCGCGATCGAAGTTCCAGCGGATCGATATTGGGGCGCGCAGACCCAGCGATCGCTGCAATATTTTGCGATCGGCGATAATGTTATGCCCAGGGAAATGATTCGGGCGATTGGCATTTTAAAACGGGCAGCGGCAACGGTGAATCAAACGCTGGGTAAACTGCCGTCTGAACAGGCGCAACTGATTGAGCAAGCCGCCGATGAAGTGATTGCAGGCAAGCTCGATGATCATTTTCCGCTACGAATCTGGCAGACGGGCAGCGGCACGCAAACCAACATGAACGCGAATGAAGTCATCGCGAATCGAGCGATCGAGCTGGCGGGAGGCGTCCTAGGCAGCAAAACGCCAATTCACCCCAACGACCATGTGAATCGATCGCAGTCTTCTAACGATACGTTTCCGACAGCGATGCATATTGCAGCGATCGAAGAGATTGTTCATCAGCTCCTTCCGGCAGTAACGCAGCTCAAAGACGCACTGGCAAAGCAGGCGGCAGACTTTCACGCCATTATCAAAATCGGACGGACTCACTTAATGGATGCCGTGCCGCTGACGCTAGGACAGGAGTTTTCTGGCTATGTCTCTCAGCTCGAAAAAGATTTGGCGCGAATCCAAACCACGCTCCCCGATTTATATGAGCTGGCGATCGGGGGAACCGCGGTGGGAACAGGACTGAACACACACCCTGAATTTGCCGATCGCGTGGCGGCAGAAATCTCGCGCCTGACCGGATTGCCTTTTGTCGCTGCACCCAATAAGTTTGCAGCTTTGGCAGCCCATGATGCGATCGTGATGACCAGCAGTGCGCTGAAAACCCTTGCGGTATCGCTGATGAAAATTGCCAACGACATTCGCTGGCTAGGGTCGGGTCCACGCTGTGGTTTGGGAGAACTACGCCTGCCGGAAAACGAACCCGGATCATCAATTATGCCGGGAAAGGTGAATCCGACGCAGTGCGAAGCGATGACGATGGTGTGTGTTCAGGTGATGGGCAACGATGCGGCAGTCACGATCGCAGGCAGCCAAGGCAATTTTGAACTGAATGTGTTTAAGCCCGTAATGATTTTCAATTTGCTGAATTCGATTCGGCTGCTGACCGGAGCCTGTACGATGTTTCGGCTGCATTTAGTGGAAGGCATTCAGCCCAACCGAGCGCAGATTCAGCACTTTTTGCAAAATTCGCTGATGCTGGTCACTGCCTTAAATCCCCATATTGGGTACGATCGCGCCGCTCAAGTTGCCAAAAAAGCCTATCAGGAAAACACAACCCTGCAAGCAGCCTGTATCGCGCTGGGTTTTCTGTCTGGAGAAGAATTCGATCGCCTGGTACGTCCAGAAGCCATGATTGCCCCTCAGCCGGAGTGACTCATTTGAGAAACCTCATCGCCTGCGCTAGGCAAGGGGAGCAGTGAGGGAGTAGACTGAGGAACTTAAGACGGTAAACCGTGACGCTGACCTTTTATCTTCTCCGGACGAGCTTATGATCCTAACGGATGGAGCCATCCTGCAAAGCGGCAAGTATGTGATTCAGGCAGTGCTGCACAAGGCTGATCTGGGCATGACTTATCAGGCGTACCATGTTTACCTGGAGCAGACGGTCGTATTGCAGACGCTCAACCCAACTGCGAAGCAATCCAACCATCCTCAGGTGTGGCAGCAGATTGTACAGCAGTTTATGTCAGGGGCACGGCATCTTGCGAAGCATCCCTTCAACCATCGACTGCGAGCAATCGATCTCTTTCAGGAGCAGGTAGACGGGCAGAATTTGCCGTTTGTAGTGCTGAGCTTTCTGCCGAATCAGCCGCCGCAAAAGCTGGGAGAGTGGTTTGTTTATCTTCCAGAGCCAACTCCACCCGAAGCGACATTGCCCCAAACGGCAACTCAAAGTTTAGAGCCTCAAAGTTTAGAGCCGCTATCAGAAGCCCCCGCCGCATTCAAGCCAGAGCCAGTTCAAGCTGCGATTCCTCCGGTTTCATCTGCGGATGAGTCGACGAGCGGCACAACTCCGGCTGAGGTAACGTCCCCAGCCCCGATCGCTGAACCTGCACCCCATCCTGTCGCCGCAACAGAACAGCTACCGCAGGCGTTCAACGGACAATCGCCTCAAAAACAAAGCTCTCCGTCAGTTCGGATTCTCGTTCAGCCCAAGCCTCGCGCCGCGAAGTGGATCCCTGCAAGATTGCCCAACGCCTTTTTGCTGACCGCATTGATTGCAGGGGCAACGGGGGCAGGCATGGGATTCGCGCTGCGAGTTCAGCCCCCTTCGCAAGGCAAAACTCCGTTTAACCTGGGCACAAGTTTTTTTACCAGAGAACAGTCCTTTCCGGCACAGGGTAACTGGCCCATTTACGAAACACCCTCGGCAACAATGCCAGAGGCAACTGACAATTCGCCAACTTATCCGGCTGAGCCTGCGCTACAATACACGCCGCCACTCGAGCCATTTTCTGAGGGTTATGCCCCTCTGCCTGCTGCTCCTGCCCAGCCTGCACCTGCGATCGCTGCTCCAGAAAACGTGACCCCCAGCAATTCTACCGAAGCCGTCCCTGCTGAATCTAATCGACCCAGCGACGTTTCCCCTGCCAATAAGCCAGCCCCACCGGTCACCAGTCAAATCACTCAACCGTCTCAGCCTGCCCCTGTTGCTCCTGCGCCTGTGGTGGCAGAACCGCTTCCGATCGCTCCTGCACCTGTGGTTGAGCCTGCCCCCGCCGCCCCGCCTCCGCTTTCCTCCCGACCCAAAACGATCGACCAGTAGGGACTGGGCTAGAATCAAGAAGAATCAATAGGCTGCAAGTATTGCGCTCTGGCTAGACCTGCTTTCGCCTTTCCTGCTCCTCCTACACAGTAAAACTCTCATATGGCAGCCTCCGAACTTCATCAGCCCCGTCCTGTTCAGAACGATTCAGAACCGGATCTTGTGCCGGAATTGCCGTCAGAGCATATCCATCCTGGGGAAGCTCACCCGCACGTTCATAGCGAGGAGTCGCTGCGGCGCATTGTGAACCGCCTATCGCGAATCGAGGGACACATTCGTGGCATCAAAATGATGGTTCAGGAAAGCCGCTCCTGTCCAGATGTGCTGGTACAAATTGCCGCAGTTCGAGGTGCGCTCGATCGCGTTTCTCGCATGATCCTCGACGAACACTTGACCGAATGTATTTCCCGTGCAGCACGGGCAGGTAACATCGAGACTGAAATCGAGGAGCTAAAAGCTGCGCTCGATCGTTTTCTGCCCTAATTCTGCCCAAATTCCTCCCCTTAGCCTGCATCCTATCGGCTGTGCCTCTGTACCAAGCCGATTTTTTAATTCAAGTTTTAATCCTGGCTCCAAATCGTAGTCGTTATGAGTATGATATAAGAGAAAGCAGTTGCATTGTCAGGTTGACTTCATGCGAATCCAAGACATTCCCCTCCATGAAATTCGTCGTCCCCTCTTCCGTCAAAACGATCAGGAAAAAGTCAGAGCGCTGATGGAGTCGATCGCCGAAATTGGCTTACAGGAGCCGATCGATGTCTTGGAAGTCGAAGGCCAGTATTACGGATTCTCTGGCTGCCACCGCTACGAAGCCTGCACTAAGCTTGGATACGAAACGATTCGCTGCCGGGTTCGCCGCGCTCCCAAGTCAGTTCTAAAAGCACACCTGGCTTAAAAAATTCTTAGCAATCAATTCAATTCTTCAAAGTGGTCTTGTGGGTGAACGCTGTGTTCGCCCTTTTTTTGCGCTTGATAATATTCCTCTTGTCGGTGCAGGAATCGGCAGACCTTCGCTTCGATCACGCCTTCGATTGGCAG
>NZ_JACJOR010000361.1:0-1534 GCF_014695615.1 Leptolyngbya sp. FACHB-711 | reverse complement strand
ATCCTATATTTTGCTGATCAAGGGTCTTTGCACTATCCCAAATCTGAAGAATTTCGTTAGCAGGGGGCGATCGCAATCAGCTTTACCAAAATAGATGCAACTCAATAACAACTTCGCAATTTCAGGGAAAACATTCGGCAGACAGCGACTTGTCTCTGCTTTGTTTCTGCATCGTCAATCAATCGCTGCTTGCGTTCGCCCCAGGGGTAATCATCGGGTAACTGTGCCACCGTTGCGATCGCGTTTGCTGGCTCTCCCTGCCTAAGAAGTTGCCTCGCCGTCTCTAAAATCGTTTCGTACTGCCGCTGAAGCTGCTGCTCCTGAATTTTGTGAATTAGCACATTTCGGTTGGGTGTCCAGAAGGGATGGTCTTTGATTTGCTGGGCTGCGGTCATTGCCTGCTCAAACTGACCTAAACTCAAAGCCTGGTGAGCTGCGACCCACTGCTGCTGATTGTCTTCCCATCGCTGCTGCCACTGCTGTATTTGTGCCTGGACCTCCTTGTAGATGGGGCTGTGGGGTGGAATGGCTCCTGCGATCGTCAGGGCTTGATTGATCTGATCGACGGGTTGCCAGTAATGACTCTGGGCAAGCGCCCAAATGCATTCAGACCATTCGCGCGTCAGGTGTTGTGCTTCACTGTAGGACGGTGAATCCACAGCGATTTGACTGACCTCTGCGATTGCCTGAGCAAATTCTCCCCGCTCTGCCTGTTGCTTTGCCTGTTCAATCCGGGCTGCTGCCAGATGGATGTGACAGTTGCGCCAGTAGGTTTGTGCTGCCCAAAAAACTTGCGCCTCTTGTGGCACTTTAGCTGCCTCACGGATGCACTCTTCATGCTGACCTGCGGCTTCCAGGGCTGCGACACGATTGACCTGCGACTGTTGTTCTCGCTCATATTGCCGATTGGACTTTCGGTCCAGATAAGTATCGAGGGTAATGTAGCAGCCTACCAATCCTGTCACGACAGTACCAATTGTCAGCGCAGTTGCAATGCTGATTCTGATGAATTTCGGTGATCTATCGGAACTCATATCTCAACCCCTTGCGCTGATTGAGGTTTTGAGTTCTATTCCATAATGAAATTCGGTTTGCCTCCAGCGAATATCCGGGAGTTAGCAACGAACTTAGGCGTTTTGTAGCAAGTAACTGGTCAATAGGGTGATCGACGGGCGTATAGTGCAGTTGAGCCCAGAGTTAGAGGGTTTGCCTAAGATCGCCGAAAATCCTTATGTTCCCGAAAGCCAGGCTTAAGTTCAGCTTTCACAAATCAAGTTCAGCCAATTCAGTTCAGTGGCACGACTCGATTGAGATAGCGATCGTCCTGAATCAGATCTACGACAGGATGGGTGCCACCTTGACCAGGATGAGTCTCTTCATACCATTGCTGCCAGATCCACTGTGCCCGCTCTTTAAAGCGATCGGCAACGGTACTCCAGGATTGTGATTTGTCTAAATCATGCAAAAATTCAATAATTTGCGCGGCAATATGGCTCTCATCCCAGCCCTGTCGATGTTCATCCAGAAAAAACAG
>NZ_JACJOR010000360.1:0-3316 GCF_014695615.1 Leptolyngbya sp. FACHB-711 | reverse complement strand
GGAAATTTTTGCCTCCAATTGCTTATGAATGGTTTGAGTGCCACAAATAAACCGACCAGATGCTAAACCAAACCCATACTCATCGAGTCCTCTATGGGCTGCTGCAATAATTTCCGGGTGATTGGCAAGTCCCAAATAATTATTTGCACAGAAATTGAGTACCGTCCGATCGCCCTCAATTCTGATTTCGGCATCCTGAGGAGTGGTTAAGAGACGTTCTTCCTTTGCCAGATTTGCTCGCTGAATTTCATCAAGAGACGTACCAAAAAAGGAAAGTGCAGTTTTATTTACGGCAGTTTTGTTCATGATCGCAGAACTCCTGTTTTTTGGCTCTAAGCATCCTAACTCTGGGTATTCTGACTGTGGGCACGTAGTTTCTCCAGCATCTCGGTCACGATCGCGGCTAAATCATACTGATGCTGCCAACCCCAATCAGCTCGCGCTTTTGAATCATCAATCACGGAGGGCCAGGAATCGGCGATCGTTTGCCGAAAGTCGGGAACGTAACGACAGGTAAAGTGGGGCAAGTGGGTTTGAATTTCAGCAACCAGTTCTGCGGCAGAAAAACTGATCGCGGTCACGTTATAGCTCGACCGGATTTTAATAGCGTTGGAGTCTGCTTGCATAATGCCTAAAATGGCACGAATCGCGTCAGAGATATACATCATGGGGAGGCGCGTCTCCGGACGAACAAAGCAGGTGTAGGTTTCCGAGCGCAGGGCTGCCTGGAACATTTCGACCGCAAAGTCCGTAGTTCCCCCGCCTGGAGGAGCACTATAGCTGATGATGCCGGGTAAGCGCAGACTCCGTACATCAACCCCGTAGCGGTGGGCATAGTAGTGGCACAGGAATTCTCCCGTCGCCTTTGTAATGCCGTACATGGTGGTTGGATCTTCCACAGTGACCTGGGGCGTATCGAGTTTGGGTGTATGGGGTCCAAAAACTGCGATCGAACTGGGAAAAAAGACTTGCAGATTGAATCGTTGTGCAGCCTCCAGAACATGCCGCAGTCCGTTCACGTTAACATCCCAGCATCGATCGGGAAATTGTTCTCCTTTCGCAGATAATATCGCTGCCAAATGATAAACAGTATCAATGTGATAATGTTCAATTAGCTTTTGCAGCTGACCTTGATCGGTAACATCTAAAACCTCAAAGGCAAAGGAACTGGAGCGATCAGAGGGGGCTCTCCAACCGCTTTCAATCACGTTGGTTGCTCCATATTGCTGGCATAAGGCAGTTACTAAATCGCTGCCAAGCTGTCCCCTCGCACCTGTGACTAGAATTTTGTTCATCGGTCGAACCTCCTGCTGCAACCGGATGCGTTGCTAGCTCATGCAGCGTGTGTAACAGACGATAAACTTCCTCTGGCGATCCAGAAAAACTACAGGATGGCGGTTTATCTCCTGGTGCAGAGCAGGGAACTGGGCACGAATCCAATTTAGATCTAGCATCGTCATGAATCCTTTCCCCTATTCCTCATTCGGTGGGAACAGCCCTGGGCAGGTCAACACAAAGACATCTCTAGTGCCCTGACCAAAACCGATCGCCTTCACTGGGGAGGTGTAGTGAAAATATTGATCGTCCTTAAACACCAGAAATTCTCCCGGATACAACACTTTACTCAATACAGGTTGTTTGCCCTCTTTGCTGGGATAAAGATGGGTTTCCGCACCGTCAATGTCGTGGCGATCGACCGAGAAAATGCCAACCAGATCCACCCCATCCCGATGAATGCCTTCAGGCGCAGGATTGCCCATCTTTTGAGCCGATGCGACCGTCCGAATCTGATGCACGCCAATCTCTTTGTAGGGCGAGCAAAGCTGGCAGAACTGGTAAAATTCCCAAACTAATCGCTGAAAGACTTCCTGCTGAATCAGTTCATCCTCTAGCTCGGCATACTCTCGAACCACGTCCCCCAGGAGTGGGTTATACTGCCGACTCTGAAATAGACGACGATGGGGCTGCTGAATTAAGCGATCGCCATCGATCTTGAAGTGCGAAAGTCGCCGGAACCGATACCCGCCCTCCAGGTAAGGATCGGCAGGTAAATGAGCGAAAGAAGGCTGGAGCTGCTCGACATCAATCGCCGTTAACATTTCCAGCACATAGCTTGCCAGACAGTTTGCTTCTGGCTTAATAAATTCTTGAGGCTTAGAGAGATTTAACATTGGATTCAACTGCCTTGCTTAAATACAATTGCGGCAGCAAAATGATCTGCCATTGACAAAAGTAGGCGAATACAGTGAATGATTGAAAAATGAATGGAATGATTGAGAAATGAATGAAAAAAAGATAGAACCGATCAAGCTCTAAAGAATTTTTCTCGAAAGGCAACCAATAAGGTTTATAAAGGTTTGTAGCGATCTTGTAGTGGTACCCTAAACAGTTTTGTTTGAATTATTTTGTTCGCATTGAGCCGAACAAGTTGAACGATGCAAGAGGCAACCTTAGCTCTTAATGCCAACTCTTCCTTTGTTGACTCTTCCTTTGTTGACTCTTCCTGATGTCAGCTCTCCCTGATGTTGGCTTTTACTTAAAGAAGAGAGTTTAGCTGTACCAGTCCAATACTGATTATTGTAATTAGATTTCTGTCGATCGTCGATCCCCAATCGGTTAGAGGCCGGTTTTCATCAATTGGTTGTAGTCGGGGTAACGTCAGATTCCAGTGTGACTAAGACAGCCGATTCTGGAAAACGGCATGATTCTAGTTGCCAGAGTTCTTGAGCAGGTCGGCTTCGATCGCTCCCGGTTCGTAGGCTGACCAGTAGCCAAACCAGAATGCGAGTTTGACGAATACAGGCATCACCCCCATTACGCTGGGCGTTTTTTCAATGCCAACCCAGGTTTCACTCAGGCTGGCAACCCAAATTGCCATGTTCACCTCGCGCTTCATAATGAGCGATTCACCCTGGTGAACATGAACAACTTGCACTCATTCTGTGTATAAATTTGATTGATGTAATCGCTGAACGATCTTAGAATAGCGGTTTCATTTTCGTCAAAATGCCGATCGTAGCCTGCTTTCCCGATCGACTCTACTATCCTATCGCTTCCCAGTCTCGTTACCCTCCACGCCTTCCATCATGTTTAACCCAGCCAATCGCACTGTTCTTCTACTTGCTCTTTGTCAGACCCTAGCAATGACAGGCAGTACGATTCTCTTTATCACTTCCGCCCTGATCGGACAATCGATCGCCTCAGACAAATCCCTTGTCACATTGCCACTGGCTCTCCTTCAAATTGCCACCATGATCGGCACGATCCCGGCTTCTCTTTTAATGCAGCGAATTGGTCGGCAAAAGGGATTTATGCT
>NZ_JACJOR010000036.1:0-10116 GCF_014695615.1 Leptolyngbya sp. FACHB-711 | reverse complement strand
ACGGCATTAATTGCTTTGCGACGCAGGTCGTCACCATAAGGGGAAGGCATAGGCACTTCTAGACGCTGGTTTTCCCCTAGCCTAGCGTTCTAACCTAATCGCGTAAAGCTATAGGAACCTTTGGATATTTCGACGAACACTTTCAAATTGAATGGGTTGAGCAAACAAGGTTGCCAAGCGCTCGATACTGACACGACGTTCTCGCTGTAACAGGGCGACCAGCATCTTCAAAGCCAGCAATTGGATTGAACTCAGTTGCGCTTGTAGACAAGCTTGATAGAAGGCAACATTTTTGAATTAGGGGTGATTTTTCGGATTCACCCTATTTTTTGGGCTTTGGGTTGTCCCTGTCTACCACCAGCCTTGCATTCTAGCCTCGTTTGTTACCCCCTGAGCAATAACCCCCACCGCTCGACTGCTGAGTGAGCCGAAATCTAAAAAAGCTAAAGAAGCACCTTGAAAGGGCTGGCTCTAACAACTTAATGCCAAGTCAGCACATCAATAATCTGCTGAGCAAGAGTAAGCGGACGGAAGGGTTTGGTAAAAATGGCTGCAACGTCTAAATCGTGAAGATTGTGCTGCTCTGAGGCTTGCACTTTAGCAGTCATCAGGATTACGGGAATGGATTGAGTTTCAGGTTGTTGCTTGAGGTGTTGTAAAGTGGCACGACCGTCCATGTTCGGCATCATCAGATCGAGCAGAATCGCATCGGGGTGATGTTGAGCTGCGATCGCAATTCCTTCAGCCCCAGAGCTAGCAGTGAGAACTTCCCAGCCCGCTCCCATTTGTAGACCGAGTGTTGCGATTGCTCTTACATCTTCTTCGTCATCCACAATCAAAATTTGCTTATTCATCGCAATCCTCTAGCAACCTAATGCTTATAAGGTATCGCTGAATCGGGGAGAAGTCGGGGAAACACGATTGAATTAAGCGTTAAGCGGCAATTCAATATAGAATGTGCTGCCTTGGTTGACGGTGCTTTCTACCCAAATCCTGCCACCGTGCTGCTCGATAATGTTACGGCAAATGGAAAGTCCAAGCCCGGTTCCGCCTTTTTGGCGGGCATCGGATGCATCTACCTGTTGAAATCGCTCAAAGATAGTCTGGATCTGATGGAAGGGAATACCTCGCCCTTGGTCACAAACACGAATACAGACACTTGAAGTGTCAGCTGAACTGTAAGCCTGCATTTGAACGGTTGTTTGAGCGGGTGAGAACTTAATTGCATTACTCAGAAGATTGGTCAAGGTTTGCACAATGCGATCGGGATCAGCATTAAGCAAAATTGACATCGGTTCTGTAATCAATTGAATTTCGGAGCGATCAGCCATTGCTTGCATTTCTTCAGTTGCCTGAGTCATTAAGTCAGCAAGATCGCACGATCGCCAATTCATCGTGATTTTGCCCGAGCGAATCCGTTCGAGGTCGAGAATGTCATTGATTAAACGAATCAAGCGTTCTGCATTTTTTACGCCGATACTGAGAACGTGCTGCCCTTGCTCAGTCAAGCTGCCTAACTGCCCACTACTGAGTAAATCAAGCGACCCCATCATTGAGGTTAAAGGAGTGCGTAGCTCATGGCTGACTAAGGAAATGAATTCGTTCTCCAGACGTTTACGTTCAGTGATGTCGTTCGCAATCAGTAAAGCGTAAGTTGTTCCGTTCAGTTCAATGCGATCAAGGGATAGCAAAATACTTTTGACACTGCCGGAGTGGGTGAGCAGTTCAAATTCTAAGTTGTGAAAGGTTTCGGTTGTTTGAAGACGACGCAGAAAATTCGCTGAATCGTGCCCTAAATGGAGCTGCGTAATCGAATTGCCGATGACTTGCTCCCGTGTGTAACCGCTAATGCTGAGAAAACTAGGGTTCACTTCGATTAATTGCCCTTCAGGAACGGTCACGATCGCAATCGGGTTGGGGCTTTGTTGAAAAATGGTGGCAAATTTTTCCTCTGCGTGTTTGCGTTCGCGAATTTCTTGCTGAAGTTGTTCATTCTGAAATTGCAGTTGATTCTGAAGGCGTCTCAAGGTTAGGTGGGTTTCAATTCGAGCAAGGACTTCTTCGATCTGAAAGGGTTTTGTAATGTAATCTACACCACCTGCTTGAAATGCCTTTACTTTGTCGCTCACGGCTTCTAAAGCACTGATAAAAATGATGGGAATATCACGGGTGCGATCGTCGGCTTTCAGATGTTGACACACTTCGTAGCCGCTCATCTGCGGCATATTCACATCGAGCAGGATTAAATCCGGCGGCATCACTTGTGCGCCTCGGATGCCCGTCGAACCCTTCGTAACGCTACGAACCTTGTAGCCGTGTTCAATCAGCAGGGTCGATAACAGATTGAGATTTTCCGGCGTATCGTCAATGACCAGAATGTCGGCTTTGGGTGTAGGCTCAGGCATTGAAGCATTTCATTGGAACTCCCACCCGATCTTAAGATCAGATCACTAGGATCTAAAGTAACCTCAGCAAAAAAACGGATTTCCCCAATTCATGAGCGAAACGGATTGAGAACTCCCCGGCTTCTCCTCGATCGTTGCCTACAGTAAGGGACATCAGCAAACCAGGAATTAGAGGTTACTATGTTTCATCACATTTCAATCGCCGTGGATCATCCGTTGCACGTTGCTAATGTTCTGGCGGAAGTGTTGCAGGGTCGTTGTTTTCCCTTTCCTCCCCATGAAGGAAGCTATATGGTCATCGTCGATGACAGCTTTGGAACCGGAATTGAGCTTTATCCGGCTGATACTCAGTTAATTCCAGAGCCAGAACAAGTTGGCTTTTCTTCAGGAAATTCTCAAAACTTTACGTCTGTTCATGCCGCGCTTTCGATTTCGGTTTCGCAAGAACAAATTGCACAAATCGCCGATCGCGAAGGATGGTTGGTGCGATTGTGCGATCGCGGTCCCTTTAAAGTGCTCGAATTTTGGGTAGAAAACAAATTTATGCTCGAATTGCTTACCCCCGAAATGGCGAAGGACTATCTACAATTCGTTGCCAACTATGAAGCATTTTTGAATCAGGCTGCGCCCCAGCTTGTTGAAGCTTAGAAATTAACTGGAGCGAAAAGAATCATGATAACAATGGAAAAAGTAGAAGTTGCTCCGCAAGAGACGATGCTGAGTTTGATCGGTGGCTTTTGGATTGCTCGATCGATTTATCTTGCTGCTAAATTAGGCGTTGCAGATTTGTTTGATGATCAACCGCAAACGATCGCTCAACTTGCAGCAGGAACCCAGACCGATCCGCAATCGCTCTATCGCCTCTTACGCGCTTTAGCAAGTGTTGGCATCTTTACAGAAGTGTCCGATCAGCATTTTGCGCTCACTCCATTAGGGGAAACGCTCAAGAGCAATCGTCCTGGCTCGATGCGATGTGCAGCAATGGCACAAATGGGCTATGACCATTCTCTGGGCTGGAGCAATGGACTACATAGCCTAAAGACAGGTGAAATTGCGTTTGATGCCGCAGCAGGAATGCCCATCTGGGAGCATTATGCTCAACATCCTGAAGATGGCAAAGTTTTCTCAGATTCGATGACCAGCATGGGAACTGCGATCGCGCAAGCAGTTGTCGCAAGCTATGACTTCTCTCGATTTAATACGATTGTGGATGTGGGCGGAGCGCAAGGGAGCTTAATTTCTACGATTGTGCGAGCAAATCCCCATCTCAACGGCATTTTGTTTGACTTACCTGAAATCATTGCCAACGTTCAGGTCGATCAGAATATTCAACCTGTTGCCGGAAACTTCTTTGAGTCTGTGCCGACGGGCGGCGATGCTTACCTGATGCGATGGATTATTCACGATTGGAATGATGAAAAGTCTTCGATCATTCTGAAAAATTGCCATCAAGCGATGCCCGATGATGGCAAGCTGTTGCTCATCGAAAGCATCCTTCCACCGGGAAATGAACCCTCTCCAGCAAAGTTCATCGATGTGATTATGCTGTTGATGGCAGGTGGACGAGAACGCACTGAGGAAGAGTATCGATCGTTGTTGCGATCGAATGGGTTTGAACTGACGCGCGTGATTCCGACCCCTTCGTTGCTTAGCATTATTGAGGCAGTAAAAATCTAGCAGAAGTTCAGCCTTCTTGTGCTTCCTGAGAAAGCTCGGCAATTTCGTCAAAACAGAACTTGTAAACCAACTCCGTTAATGCAGTCGCTAGATTAGCGTCTGAAGTCCGTTGAACCAATTGCAAGATTCGGTCAGCATCGACAGCGAGCGAGGCTTGATGCAGTTCTGCAATCCAATCTTGGGGCATTGTCGCTAGCATTGAACGAGTTAACGTTAACTCATGCGATGAATTTTCAATCGGATGTTCGTTATCTTCTTCGTACAGATAGTTCACTCCAAGATGCTCAGCTAGTTTCTCAAATAAGTGAGACTCTCGAAAGGGTTTTGCCAAAAAATCATCGCAGCCAGCCGCCAAAACTGAAGCGCGTTGTTCTTCAAAGGCACTGGCAGTTAATGCCAAAATCTTAGGTCGAGTTTGAGCTGATTCAAGTGCTCGAATTTGCCGAGTTGCCTCATAGCCATTCAGGGTCGGCATTCGCATATCCATCAAAATTAGGTGCGGTTGCCATTGCTGCCATTGTGCGATCGCATCTTCTCCATTCACTGCTGATTGTGTTTCAAATCCCACCATTGTTAACAATTGCTCTACGAAATCTCGGTTCTCAGCCCGATCATCGACGACTAAAATTCGATATTGGGGTTGCTGCGGTGCCAGGTGCAGCACTCGTTTTGAAGTCGAGGTGGGTGCAACTTCTGCCGGATTTGCGATCGCAATTTGAATTTCAAAGGAAAACGTTGATCCTTGTCCCACGGTTGATTCAATGTGCATTTCTCCACCCATCAATCGCACAAATCGACGACTAATGGTTAACCCAAGCCCTGTGCCTTCTCGCAGCTGAGAACCGCTACGGGTTTGGATAAACGGGCGAAATAGCTGCTCAAATTCTTCTGGAGCAATTCCCTGTCCCGTATCTTGGACTTTGAATTGCAGCATTAATTCTGACTGCACCGTTGCTTTTAGCGTGATGCTGCCACTGTCTGTAAATTTCATTGCATTGCTCAGCAAATTGATTAAGACCTGGCGTAGTTTATTTTCATCGGTTTGAATGTACTGAGGAAGATTGGGCGCGATCGCAAAATTCAACGCGAGTTTCTTTGCTTTTGCTCGAATCAAAAACATCTCTTGCAGTGTCTGTAAAAGATGATGCAGATCAAAAGCAACCACATTTAAGGTTGTTCGTCCTGCTTCGATCTTTGACATTTCCAACACATCATTGATTAGATTCAGCAAGTGTTCACCACTGCGATTGATAATGGCAAGGGAATCGCGTTGGCGATCAGGAAGGGCAGCATCGCGTTCTATCAATTGCGAAAAGCCTAAAATTGCATTCAATGGTGTGCGTAACTCATGGCTCATGTTGGCTAAGAATGCACTCTTGGCTAGATTTGCTGCCTCAGCCGCTTCTTTGGCAATGCGTAAATCAGTTTCGGCTTTATGTCTTGCTCGTCCGATCGCGATCAGTTCGCTCACAAGCTTGAGACAGTCAATATCTTCTTGGCTCCAATCCTTCTGAAAATGAACCGTGTCTATTGCTAAAAATCCAGTCACCTGACCTCGATAGATCACCGGAACACCGAGCACCGATTGAATCGACTGACGGACAAATAGCTGGCGCTCGGGTCCTTCTGGTATCGTCTGAACATCAACCGTTTGCAGGGCTTGTCCTGAGAGAAACTGTTGATGCAAATGGGGATGCTCGAAAATGCTTGCCCCTCTTGCTTCAGACGTCAGTGGGGCAATTTCATCCCCACACCATTCGTAAACTAATTGGCATCTCGTCTGGTCAGCGTCATACTCGAAGATTGTGCCTCGCTCTGCACCAATATGACGGGCGATCGATTCTAAAGCACTATGAATCGCAGTTTCTGCATCCTGGTCAATAAATTGCCGAGAAAGAGAGCTAAGTAAATGATCTAACCTGGCTCGACGTTGCAGAGCTTTTTCGGCAGCTTTGCGATCGCTAATATCTCGCACCATCGCTAAAACATGCGGTTTTCCGTTGTAAAAACAGGTGGTTCCTTTAACTTCAACATCAACCAGGCTGCCATCCTTGCGAACATCAACTGCTTCACCACAGAACGGCTGCTTTAAGGTCATTGCTTTGAGAAAGCGATGAAATACCGATATGCTGCCTGGATGAATATACTCTGATGGATGTAACGTCAAAAACTCCTCGTATGAGTACCCATGCATTTGGCAAGTAGCAGGGTTCACTTCGACCACAGTGATTGTGTCAAGATCCATGATGAACAAGGCATCAGTAATCGCCTCAAAGATAGTGCGATACTGTGCTTCTTTCTCCTGTAAGGCTTGTTGTTGAGCTTGCAATAGTGCATTTTGATGCAGCAACATTGCTTCAGCTTGTTTTTGCTCAGTGATATCGGTTTTAGTTCCAATCCATTCTTGAATGTTGCCTCGCTCATCGAGTATCGGTACACCTCGAACCGCGAACAGTCGATACTCGCCAGATGCTACTTGAATGCGTTGCTCTACTTCGTAGACTTTCCCAGAGTTCACTGCTTCTAGCCAAACTTCTGCGGTTGCAGTTCGATCGTCTGGGTGAATACTCTCGAGCCATCCCCAACCATTTGCGCTGACCTGGCTTCGTCCGGTTAGTGCACACCAAAGTGGAATATCTTCCACCACTTCTCCCACCGCGTTGGTCATCCAAACGGCTTGAGCCGTTGCAGTCACGAACGCCCGATAGCGCGCTTCACTCAGACGCAAGGCTTCTTCGGTTAATTTACGATCGTGGATGTCTCGCGCGACGCCAACGATTTGTAATTCTCCGTCCGCTCCAAGAGTCGGCGCAACGTTGACGACTTGCCATCGGTAGCTGCCGTCTTTGTAAAGCGATCGACATTCAGTTCCAGCCACCGGTTCACGGGTCTCGACTATCTGTTGGTTCAGCTTAAAACACGACTCAGCATCGTCAGGATGCAGAAATTGAGGGAATGGTTTACCAATCATTTCTTCGGGCAGGTAGCCCATGACGTTAATAACGTTTGGCGAAACGTAGCTAAAAATCCCTTCTGGTGTATTGACAAATAAAATATCATTTGCATTTTCTACAATGTTGCGAAAGTGTTGTTCGCTGCGTTGCAAAGCCGCCTCGGTTTGCTTACGATCGCTAATATCTCGAAAGAGTGTAATGCGCCCATAGTACTCGCCAGTAGAAGATTTGACTGCTTTACTATGCCGTTCGATCGTCCGCCCATCTCTCAACAAAAGCTCATCGTGAAAGACTTCATCTAGGTTTTGATAAAGCGCTTCGATGCCTGCTAAAAAGGCTTCTGAGTCTTCAAGCTGATCTGCAACCATCTCGGCAATCTGTCGAGAATTTTGAGTTGGCAAAATCTGGGGCAGTCGCCAGATGTCGCAAAACTTCTGATTGTAATCCACGATATTGCGATGTTCATCTGCCACTAAGATGCCATCGATCAACGCTTCTTGTTGGGCTTTTAGTAGAGCATTACTGCGACGAAGTTGCTCTTCAATGGCTTTCTGCGCGGTGATATCTCGCATGATCGTGGAGATAAATTTGAGCGATCCATCTGGGTTTTTATGCGCGACAATGATTTGAGAAGCTGAAATTTCTCGTTTATCTCTCGTGACAACAGCCGTTTCTCCAATCCAGATTCCGTCTCGAAGCGCGATCGGAAAAGCTTCTTCAAGCAAAGCTTTAGCAGCTTCGGGCGGATGATATTCTGAAATGGGTTTCTGTAATAAGTCTTCGGCGTCCCCAAATCCTAAGGTTCGACGTGTAGCCTGATTGGCATAGAGGGTTTTTCCGGTTGCATCGGCAATGCCAATTAAATCCACAGCGGATTCTAAAACCGAAATCAAGTCTTCTCGTTGCAGTTGTTGAGTTTGAGAGGTTAGTGCTTCACTCATGAATCGATCCTTCTAAGCAGAGACTCGCAGTTTGATAGAGCGATCGTAGCGTTAGCCCATCAGTTGGATAGTCCACGACAGCAAAACGATAAATCAGATTCGGAGTTTCAAACCGTTGTTGTTGCAGCATTGCTACGACTTCTGATAATTGCTGCTGAAACATTGCTTTTGTCGTGTGAGAACTGGCAATCATGAATTCACCATTTCTCCAATAGCCAAGAATTTCACCGTTGCAAAAACTAGATTGCAAACATTGCCCAGTTTGTTTGAGAATCTGATTTCCAACCGTGTGCCCCTGCTGAATGTTGATTTGTCTGAGGGTTGGAATATAGAGAATTGCAAGGGAAGTCGTTTGATGATTGTGGAATTGAGCTTCGATCGCTTGACTCGAATAAAACTGATTTGCAAGTCCGGTAATCGAATCTTTGGTGCTCAACGTTTGTAACAATCGCAATCGCTCTAACCGTTGTGTAAGCCGTGAAAGTAATTCTTGCCCCACAATCGGTTTTACAACATAGTCATCGGCCCCGGCTGCAAAGATTTGTTGAACGGTTGCAGTATCTTGATGAGCGGTAAGAAAGACGATCGGTAAACTTTGCCAGGTTGGATTTGCTCGAATCGCCTGACAGAGCGCAACTCCATTCATCTGCGGCATTTCGACATCCAGAATTAGCAAATCGGGATTGATCGCTGATAAAACCGTCCAAAATTGTAGCGGATTATCGATTCCGGTAAGGCACATTCCCCAAGGTTCAAGGAGTTGTTTCAAGGTGGCAAGAATGATCGGATCATCATCGACTGCTAGAACTGCCCAAGAGCGGAGAGACTGTTTAGATCTCCCACTATGGAGAACTTTAGATTCAGAATCCCTCATTTCTGGAGAATTTAGAGGGCTTTCCCCGGTTTCAACCGGACCCGAAAGATTCAGAATATCGCCCAGGCGCCGAACCAGTGATTTCGTAGAGATTTCTGCTTCAGCAGATCGCACTTCTTCCGCTGGTAATTTGGCTTGTTCTTCAAACTGTTTTTCAAGCTGTCGGGCAATCTGTGTTCCTTCATCGCAATTGAACATGCCTAAAACACCCGCTAACTTATGAGCCGCGTTTTCTGCTGCTTCTCGCAGTTCAATCGATAAGGGGGAAGTATGAGCTGCTTGATGCAGTACCGCGAATCGTTCTTCCATTAACCCGCGATACTGTTCCCAAAGCTGTGCAAGCTGGCTGTCATAGGACTGCGTGGATTGTTCCGGATTGGCTTCAATTCCTTCGCGTAATCGATATCCCAATCCATACACGTTCTCAATCCAATTAGCTGCACCTCCTGCTTTTAGCTTCTGCCGCAATCCTTTAATGTGGGATTTAACGCTTTCTTCTTGGGGCGGATCATCAAACGTCCAAAGGTGCTCGATGATGTCTCCACAACTAAAAACGCGACTGGGGTGGCGCAAAAACAATTCGAGCAAACTATACTCTTTCGGTGTCAGCGGCAGTAGTTTCTCAGCATAGGTCACTTGGCACGCTCGCGGATCGAGCTGTAATTTGCCAACCGTCAAAACTGGGCTTGCTGCTACCGTTCCCCGCCTCAACAAGGCTCTAACTCGGGCTTGAAGCTCTCCCAAGTCGAACGGCTTTGCTAAATAGTCATCTGCTCCTGAATCTAAGCCTCGAATCCGATAGGTGCTGTCATCTTTGGCGGTCATTAACAAGATTGGGGTTCCACAACCGCGATCGCGAATTCTCTGGCAGAGCGTGATCCCATCTAATTTAGGCAATCCTACATCGATTAAAATCAGGTCATAAGTCGCGCTCTCAACGCATTCCCAGCCAATCGCGCCATCCTCTGCTGCGTCTACTGCATAATGATGTTCACTCAGCGATTGTGTAATCGCATCTGTCACGATCAAATCATCTTCAACCACTAAAACCCGCATACCTATCGCTTACCTAACCCTAAAGTGATTGTAAGGTAGGTCATCCTGCGTCTTGAAGCATTCTTACAAGAACGCAACAATCGAGCAAGCATAAATTATAGCCCTACGCAACAGAGATAGGACAGTAACATAGAGGCTAGAAGAGAGTTGGGAAATGGTCATGTCCGCCCCCTACAGCTACGACCTCCGCACTAAAGCAATCGAGGCAG
>NZ_JACJOR010000359.1:0-1965 GCF_014695615.1 Leptolyngbya sp. FACHB-711 | reverse complement strand
ACGGCTAAATCCTCATCGAAGCCCCCGATTGCCTCAAAATTTTCGCGTTTACACATCAGGCAGGCTCCAGTCACCGCCGAGTAATTCGTAATGCCAATCACCTGATTAAGATAGCCCGATGCGGTTGCCGAAAAATGTTTGTGGCTGTGTCCAGAGTAAGCGCAGATTCCTAAAACCACCCCTGCATGTTGAATGGTGTCATCCGGGTAAAGCAATAAGGCTCCCACCGCCCCGATCGATCGCCTTTGCGCCTGTTCTACCATTGCCGTCATCCAGTTTGGCGTGATGACTTCAATATCGTTATTCAGAAACAGTAAATATTTGCCCTTTGCTTGCTGAACTGCAAAATTGTTGAGTTTTGAATAGTTGAAAGGAATTTCTAATCGGTGACACTGAAAGCGATCGAATTGAGCCTGCCATTTTTGAATTAGAGCAGCCGTTTCAGGCTCTACGCTATTGTGATCAACTAGAATGACTTCGTAATTTGGATAAGTGGTCTTCTCAAAAATAGAAGTTAAGCAGCGATCGAGCAAATCTGCTTTATCTTTAGTGGGAACAATTACGCTAACTAAATCGTGTTCCTTAATCTGATAGCGCACAATATAGTTACCGGGAGAACCTTCGATCGGCAATAATTTTCCGGGTTCACCTCTGCGCTCTAAGGCTTCAGCCAAAGCGCGATCGGATGCATCGTAGGCGTAGGGTTTCGCAGCAGCAGATTGGGCAGTCGATTGAGGATGAATTCGCCAGTGATAGAGAATTTTGGGGATGTGGAAGATGTTCTGCGTCTTTTCGCTGAGTCGTAGCACTAAATCATAATCCTGGCTGCCTTCATAGCCAATCCGAAATCCGCCAATTTGACTCACAATCGATCGACGATATGCCCCTAAATGGCAGGTGTACATTCGTGATAGAAAACTATCAGGACTCCAATCGGGTTTGAAGTAGGGTTCTGAAAATTGTCCCTGCTCGTCGATTTTGTCTTCATCTGAATAAATTATGTCGGCTTTAGGATAGCGATTTAGCAGCAGCGCAATTTCAAACAAAGCATCCGGCGACAGCAAATCGTCGTGGTCTAACAGCGCGATAAATTCTCCAGTCGCAAGCTCCAAAGCCGAATTCGAGCAAGCAGAAATATGACCATTTTCTGAGCGAAAGGTGACTTTAATTCGCCGATTGATCGCTGTGTATTCTTCCAGAATCGATCGCACCTGCGGCTCAATTGAAGCATCATCTGCAATACACAGTTCCCAATGGGGATAAACCTGCGCCAAGACCGAATCGATCGCTAATCGCAAGTAGGATTCGGGAGTATTGTAAACAGGCATCAAGACGCTAATTAATGGCTTCGCAGGTAAAATTTCCGCCATTTGCCCCATTCGTTCTAAATCGGCAGGCCTGGGGCTATTCGCGTTGCGCCAGCGATCGTAGGGCGTTTCTTGAGGAATCCCTTTGGCAATTTCTAATTCAATCTGTTCGATGGAGGGAAGTTCTGGTGTCCAGACTAGGCTTTCCTTGCCGCCGAGCTTTTGCCGAATTTGTAGCCATTGAGTGCGAATCTGCCAAAACTTGCTCGACTCCATCGCCTCCAGCCGACCCCGATACTGATCTCGTTCAGCAGTGGCAATTTGACAATCCCGGCTGATCTGCCGCAACTGGGTTTGCAGGCGATCGATCTGCTGCTGAAACCGCTCAGAGTTTGCCTCAGCCTGTTGAAGTCGCCAGTAAGAATCGCCTAGAAATTTCCGTGCGGGGATGGTTTGCTCTAGCTGACGGAGCTGTTGCTTGAGCTGTTCGAGCTGCTGAAGAACTGCTTCTAATCGATTGCTATTCTCTTTAGTATCTATTGAATTTAGTGATTGCAGTTGGGTTTCAAGTTGCCCAATTAGATGAAAGATTATCTGTAAATTATGGTTGTTTTGCATTTACTTTGCATTCACAAAAATCTTTCAGGCTAACTTAGCA
>NZ_JACJOR010000358.1:0-21586 GCF_014695615.1 Leptolyngbya sp. FACHB-711 | reverse complement strand
GCATCCAGATTGACGGATTATTGAAAATTCGGTTTTTAATATGGGAAAGGCAGTTACACTTTTCGTTACTCCCGGAGAATCCCAGCATGACGGTTGCGGAAGCACGTTCGATCGATTGGAATGCGATCGTAGCTGAATTAGAGGGCATTGAGGTCATTCGCGACGCGGTGCAGGTTGCCAAGCTTTCCAAGGACTATTACACCTACAGTCCCCTGCTCCAGGCGCAGCTTAACAATAAGGTTGGAGAAATTGTAATTCGTCCGGCAAATGAAGCAGAAGTCATGCGGGTGGCTGCCCTGTGTGTCAAGCATCAGATTCCGCTCACGGTGCGGGGCGCAGGCACGGGGAACTATGGTCAGTGTGTGCCGATGCGGGGCGGGGTGATTCTCGACATGACCAAAATGCAGGCGGTGAAATGGGTCAAACCGGGAATCGCCTGCGTTGAAGCGGGGGCAAAACTGGCAGCGATCGACAAACAAACCCGCGAAACAGGCTGGGAAATTCGCATGGCTCCGTCTACTTATCGAACAGCTTCGATCGGCGGATTCATTGGTGGCGGCAGTGGCGGTATTGGCTCGATTACCTACGGGTTGATTGCCGATCGTGGAAACTTGCTGGCTCTGCGGGTGGTAACAATGGAAGAAAGTCCGCGCGTGATCGAGCTGCGGGGCGACGATGTGTACAAGGTGGCCCACGCCTGGGGCACAAACGGCATTATCACAGAGCTGGAAATTCCCCTGACGGCAGCTTATCCCTGGTCAGAGCTGATTGTCACCTTCCCCGACTTCATGACGGCAGCCCGGTTCGGTCAGACCCTGGGCGACTCCGACGGCATGATTAAAAAGCTAATCACCATCTTCGCGGCTCCGATTCCTCAGTATTTTGCCGCCCTGCGAAACGTCCTCACGCCAGAACAGCACTCTGCGTTTGTGATGATTGCGGAACCCTGCCTCGAATCCTTTGGCGAACTCGTGAAAGAGTTTGGCGGAACAATCGTCTATCAAAAATCCGCGCAGGAAGCCACTAAAGGCGTCGTTCTAGGAGAATTCACGTGGAACCACACCACGTTACATGCCCGCAGCATCGATTCATCGATTACCTATCTGCAAACCATCTTCCCCGCGGACAAAGATCTGAAGCTGGTGGAGCACATGTATCACCACTTCGGCGATGAGGTGATGATGCACTTAGAATTTATTCGTGCCAAAGGCACGGTTGTTCCGGCAGCTCTACAGCTTGTGCGCTACACTACACCCGATCGCCTCAACGAAATCATGCGCTACCACGAGGAGCACGGCGCATTTATTGCCAATCCCCATACCTTCATCATTGAAGACGGTGGCAGAAAAACGATCGACCCCATGCAGCTTCAGTTCAAAGAGCAGGTTGATCCCGCCGGACTATTAAATCCCGGCAAAATGCGAACCTGGGATGAACGGATAGAGGGCTAAACGTAATTTTTCTGTTTTGAAGAATGAAGTTGGGTGACAAAGCGGGATTCAATTTTTTTTAATAGGAGCAACCTGATTCATGCCAACGATCGTCCTGCACGGCGATCGTTTTTTGTTGCCTGTTCGGACGGATATGGTTGTCCTATCGGGTATGGCTGTCCTAATTGAGCAAACTGTAGGATGACTTGGCGCAGTGGGATGCTAGACCCAGAGCTTTAAGAATTAATACTTTGCCTCACTGATCCTGCAGTTCTCCTATGGTTCTACAGTCAGCACTTTCGGGCTATCGATGGGGGTATTTTCTTCTTGAATTCGTTTGGAGTACCACCATTCCTTTAGTTCAGGAGACAGCTTTACTGGATAGAGCGTGATGATCGATCGCCCCGAATACTCCTGCCCCAGCACCTCAACCGAGTAGGATGGACTACTTTTTGTTGCCAGATCAGGAACAAACCGTTTGCCAATTCGCCGCCAGCTCGGTTCCTTGCTGCGCCACTGAAGCCGACAGCAGGGCCAGGGTAACTCTTCACGATCGAACAGGCGACAGCAGGGACCAATCACTCGGTAGGTGAAATGTCCACCGGAGCTGTAAAAAATTTGTCCATGTTCAAACGGATGCTGCATCATCTCACAGGCTAAGGCTTCTGGCTTGTAATCTACACTGCACTGGCATTTTCTGGATTAATAGCGTAGCAAAGGATCGGGAAAATTGCGAAAGTTGAGAAATGGCAAAAGAGCGATCGGTGTTTCACGATCGCCCTCCTCTCAAAATAAAATCGGTTAAATTGGGCTGGCTGAACACTCTGGGAGTGATTACCAGCTTGACTTGACCACACCTGGCAGCAAGCCCTGATGCGCCATTTCCCGAAAAACGTGGCGAGACAAACCAAAATCTCGATAGTAGCCTCTCGGACGACCTGTGAGCCAGCAGCGATTGTGGAGGCGCACAGGCGCACTGTTGCGGGGAAGCTGTTGAATCTGACGATGGATTTCCAGCTTTTCCTGCTGAGAGGTTGTGTTTGAAAATTGTTCGAGCAGTTCTTCGCGCTTTTGAGCGTATTTCGCCACGAGCTTTTGGCGTTTTTTCTCACGCTCGATCATGCCTTTCTTAGCCATGAAAGAATTACGTTGTTCCTATTTAGACAGCATTTACTATACTACCGCAGGTTGTAAGAGCTTGACTACCTCACCTCAATCCGTCCTTCTGGCACAAACCCCACAACAGGTAAAGGAGGCGGCGTGATTTTGGAGCGATCGGCTGAGGGACACAAATCGGCTAACGCACAAACATCACAGGCAGGATTACGGGCATTGCAAACTGCACGACCATGATAAATCAGCCGAATCGACCAGTTTTCCCAGTCGGGCTGGGGCAGCAGCTTCATCAAATCTCGTTCGATCTTGAGCGGATCTGTTTCTTTGGTGAGTCCCAGTCGTCCGCTCAGCCGTTTAACGTGGGTATCGACTGTGACTCCTGCATGGATGTCAAAGGCGTGAGCTAAAACTACATTCGCCGTTTTACGGGCAACGCCAGGCAGGGTCAGCAGGTCTTCCATCCGTTGCGGAACCTCACCCCCAAACTGGGTCATGATCAGGCGGCAGGCAGCTTGGATATTTTTGGCTTTGTTTCGATAAAAACCAGTCGATCGCACCAAAGATTCAATTTCAGCAACATCCGCATTGGCAAACGCCTCAGCATCAGGAAGGCGGCGAAAAAGGGCAGGCGTCACCTGATTCACCCGCTCATCGGTACATTGGGCAGACAGAATCGTAGCAACCATAAGCTGCACCGGCGTCTCATAGTCCAGCGTGCAGGGAGCTTCCGGGTAAAGCCGCTTCAGACGTACCAGAATTTCTAACGCCTGCTGTTTTCGGGCAGAAAGGCTGCGAAGTCTCACGATACAAAGGAAGTAGAGAAAAGGAAACGAGGTGATGGCTACACCGTCATACCAAAAGTGATGGCAGTTCGCGTAGCCCTTGGACAAGCTTGTACGCCCAACTCATCCTAACGTTCATGCTGCCCTGCGACTACTGGAAGAGTCTCTGGAAAATCGCAAGCTGAGTAGTATCGCGAACGATCAGGAAGATTCCTAATCCGAGCAGCAGTACCAGCCCGGTTTGCATCACGTTCTCTTGAATCCGATTGGGCAAAGGCTTACCGCGCAGTCCTTCCAGCAACAGAAACACAAGCTGTCCGCCATCCAGAGCCGGAAGCGGCAGAATATTGATAATCGCTAGGTTGATGCTGATGATTGCCGTGAAGGGAAACAGGCTTCCCGCGTTCGCTGCAACCAAGCCCGCGCCCTGCTCCACAATTTTGACGGGGCCGGCGACCTGCCCTGCCATCGAGGAGAAGTTGGTGATTAGACCAATAAATCCATTCACAGTGGCAAGAAACATTCCCTGAAACTGCTTTGCTGCCAGTCCCAGCACCTCAAAAACGCCATTGGGGCGGCGATACTGAGTTGCATTGATATTGGGGGCAAGCTGTACGCCGATTTTTGCGACGCCATCTTCTCCCGCTTTAGGGGTAATGCTGAGATCAAGCTGTTGATCGCCTCGCTGCACGGTAAATTCAACAGGCTGATCCGGACTGGTGCGAATCGTTTCCATTAGCGATTTAACGGCGTCCTGAGAGGCTCCCAGCGGCTGATCGTTGACTTCTAGGATAATGTCTCCTGCCTGAAGCCCTGCCCGTGCTGCCGGAGATTGTTGAGAAATGATTTCTGGAACTACGACGCCTGGTTGATAATCAAACTGTTCAGGAATGCCGATCGTTGTGAACTGCGCCACAAACACCAGATAGGCAAAAATCAGATTGGCGATCACGCCTGCACTAATTACAATGGCGCGATCGAGCACCGGACGGTTTTTCAGCAGATTTGGATCGTTGGGCGGAATTGTACTATCTGGGTCATCGTCGGGAAAGCCAACAAAGCCACCCAGCGGAATCGCTCGCAGCGCGTATTCGGTGCGCTCACCCTGATACTTCAGCAAAATCGGACCAAAGCCGATCGAAAATCGATTGACGTGAATTCCTTGCAGACGAGCTGCCAAAAAGTGCCCCAGCTCGTGAACCACAATTAACAGGGCGAGAACTGAGATTGTCGCTAATACTGACATAGACCCAGATTAATAAATAGAACCATCTGTAGTCCATTCTAAAGGGCGGTGAGGATTACTACTTCTACCCTGAGGGTTGGGTGGGGGAGGGGGAGATGAGGGGTGAATGGTTATCAGTGTATTTGGCTAACTCAGGTTTTGTTGGAATCGCAAGCTTTCTCCGTTCGGCAACGTTTGTTCGCGTCCGATCGCAAGCCTCCTGTTCCTCTTCTCCAGAAGCATTCGCTTAGGATGAGGTTACTTGGGAAATGAAAGTTCTATCCCTTGTCCTTCCTGTCCTTCTGGGGGCATGGGTGTTTTGAACAGCGACACAGCTAACTTTAAGTGAACTGCTGGCTGAGCGTGACTGGATTGTGAACGGTAATTCTTTTCTTGTGGATCGAAATCATTTGATCCTGACGCAGATCGCCGAGCAGCCGAGTCACAGTGACCCGCGTTGAGCCGATCGCTTCCGCAATTGCCTGATGAGATAGTTTAAGGTCGATCGTAATGCCCTCGGTGGTGGGCATGCCGAAGTCGCGGCAAAGAATCAGCAGGAAGCTGACTAGACGTGATCCCATGTCGCGATGCGCCAGCGTTTCGATCATCATCTCGGTTTGCAGAATTCGGGAGGATAACCCTTGCAGCATCAGCATACAGAGATCGGGGTTTTCCTTCAGGGCTTTCTCGACTTGCTCGATCGGCACAGACAGCAGCTCAACGGGCGTAAAGGCAACGGCATGATAGAAGCGATCAGCACGTTGCCCGGTGATGAGCGACAGAACGCCAAACACGCTGTTTTCACGGAGAAGCGCGACCGTAATTTCCTCACCTGCTTCATACACGCGAGATAGTTTGACTGCCCCTTTTTGCAGGAAGTAAACTCGCTCGGCAGGGTCGCCGGGAAAGAAGATTGTTTTGCCACGATCGTAGGCTTCAACAACAGGTGGAAAAGCACTCCCGCTTAATTGACGAAAGACGTTTGCCAATGGCTTATTTGGTGCAGCTACCATATCCCTTCCCCCAGCCCGCCTTTGAAGATTTCATCTTACCGCCACCTGCTACCAATAAGATCATTCGTTCTAGCCCAATTGGTTCTAACCGACTTTTTACCCCCTGTCCTTCACTCTGGTGTGGAGCAAGTAGGGTTAAGCCAAATGGGATATCGGAACTTCTGTGATAGCTTTCTGACTTTAAATTACTAAACTTAACTCTGAGCGGATTTTTTGTATTAAGTAATACATATCTAGCCCAATCTTGGTCTAAGTGCTGAAAAAGTCAGATTTTAAGGCGAAATAGGGGCAAAAAGTTCCTGTTAAAACCGACTGACTGAGACTGATATTGCTCCAGCAGCTCAAGACAATGCTTCCAAAATTGGATTTGCGAGGGTCAGCAGTGCCAGTTTTGTGAAGGATGTTTTCTAATGCTCTATTTCCCAATTAAATATCACCATTGATTCTGCTGAAGGGGAAACGGCTTCGCATTGTTGTCTGGCGAAACGTTGTCTTCTCCTGGCTAACAGGCTCCCCGACGATTAAGCACAACCTGGATAGTTTTGAAAATCAGCCCTAAATCATAAGCGATCGACCAGCGTTCCTGATAGCGCAAATCTAATTTCACGATTTCCTCAAAATCGGTTACGGTTGATCGACCATTTGCCTGCCATTCTCCCGTGATACCTGGCTTTACCTCTAGCCGCTGCCAGTGGTGAGCTTTGTAGCGGCTCACTTCATTTAGCGTAGGCGGGCGGGTTCCAACCAGGCTCATCTCGCCGCGTAGCACGTTCCAGAATTGTGGCAGCTCGTCTAGGCTAGTACGCCGCAGGAATCGTCCTACTCGCGTAATACGAGGATCGCAATCGTTCTTAAAGATGTAGCCTTGCGCCTGATTTTGAACCTGATGCTGAAGTTTCTCGGCATTCACCACCATCGAGCGAAACTTCCAGATGCGGAACGTTTGTCCGCGAAACCCGCATCGCTCCTGGCTGTAAAAAATGGGGCCGGGATCGCTGATATAGATTGCTACTGCGATCGGGATCAAAACCAGAGCGGTCAGCGTTAAGCCAACCCCTGCGCCCAGAATATCGATCGATCGCTTAGTTCTGCTCTGAACCGAAGGATGAATCTCAGATGCAAATGACGGCAGTAGGGTAACAAATTCAGAATGTGTGAATGACATAGCGCAGCAGCCTCTAGACAACGCCCCAAAAGAGGCAAACCAAAGAACAATTGATTGAACCAGAGCAGTGAGCGCGCCCTTAAACCGCAATTTCGGCAGCTTTGCGCTCTGATAAAAGCAACTGATGAAACCAGAATGCGCTTTGATTCAGGGGCAAGCAACAGCGAAGGTTTCGCTTTATCAACACTTCAAGGACAGCTTTAGAAATAGGGAGCTTCTCCGGGAAAATTACCAGGCAATTTCCACAAGGTTTTGCCTTCCGTGGTTAAGATCCTGGTATGGAGATTCAGTCTGCAACGTTATACATCGTAGGAACCCCGATCGGCAATCTGGAAGACATGACCTTCCGGGCGATCGAAGTTTTACGTCAGGTTGATTTTATTGCGGCAGAAGACACTCGTCACACTGGAAAGCTGCTTCAGCACTTCCAGATCAAAACGCCGCAGATTAGCTATCACGACCACAATCGCCGTAGCCGTCAGGATGAGCTACTGCGTCGCCTTCAACAGGGCAATTCGATCGCGCTTGTGACCGATGCCGGAATGCCAGGCATTTCCGATCCCGGCTATGAGCTGGTAAAAGCCTGTATCGAGCAAGGAATCCCTGCCGTACCGATTCCGGGAGCTTCTGCTGTGGTCACTGCCCTGAGCGCAGCTGGGCTTCCCACCGATCGCTTTGTCTTCGAAGGATTTTTGCCCACAAAAGGCACAGAGCGTCAAGCGCGGCTCATCGCATTGCAGAGCGAAACTCGCACGATCGTGTGCTACGAGGCTCCTCACCGACTGCGGCAGACTTTGAAAGATTTGCGGGAAGAGTTTGGAGGCGATCGGCAAATTGTGCTGGCAAGAGAACTTACCAAACTGCATGAGCAATTCTGGCGGGGAACCCTGGCAGAGGCAGAGCAGCACTACCAGACTCAGGAAGCCTACGGTGAATTTACGCTGGTGATTGCCGGAGGCCAGCCCGCCACACGGGTTTTATCTGAAAGTGCCCTTAAAACTGAATTGCAAGAGCTGCTGCGGCAGGGAATGTCTCGCTCTCAAGCGAGCCGTCAGCTTGCCAGTCAAACCCATTTGCCTCGCCGTGATCTCTATCAGCTTGCTCTGTCGCTGGAAGACGTGTCGCTGGAAGATATGTCGCTAAAAGATTTGAAGAAGACACGATAATGGAAAGCAGCTCTTTTCGGGAGGTCGCCGATCGGGAAGGGGATGAAGACGATCGTAACTCTGTCTCAGCAAACCGCTTCCCCCAAATGCCTCGTTCCTGATGCTATGCCGTCGTTTCACCCAGTGATAATGTCTCGAATTCCTATGCCTTTCCGCTCTGCTCCGCTCAACTTTGGCTTTGTGCTGCTGAGCACCGTTCTGCTCGTGTCAAGCTGTAATGGCTCTGGCAATCAATCGATTACTGCCTCTCCCGATTCCAGTCCTTCGATCGCTGCTTCTCCCCAAACTGAAACTCCTTCAGCCAGTGCCAGCCCGGATGTAGCTCCTACCGGAGAGGTTCAAAATACAACGATTTCTGACAAAGGGGTTGGGGCAGCTCAATTAGGAATCAGGCTGGGCGAACTGAAGCAAACCTTGGGAGCAACCGCAACGTTTACAGAAAAGTCGCCGTTTATGGTGGATTTTGATGCGATCGAGGTGAGCCAGGGCGGCGAGGTGCAGTTCTACTTGCTGCATCTGGCAAAGCAACCGTTAAAGGACAGCGATTTGATTCAGGGCATTCTCACCCGCAATCCCAAATACCGCACCGCAGAAGGGGTAGGAGCCGGAACGTCGATTGCCCAGGCAGAGCAGGCATATGGGAAAGTAACTCTGTCTTACAATACGCAGAATGAAGCAAGAGAGTATGCCCGCTTTGAGCGACAGCCTGTCCCCAACATTTCCTTCGCGACCGGGAACGGCAACCAGCAGACTGCGGGAGTTTATCCTGCTGCAAGCAGCGAATACAATGAAACCGGAAATTTTCGCCCGGATGCGAAGATTCAGTCTGTTCTGGTGGTCTGTCTAACCGATGTCTGCTCTGCGCCCTGACCCCCTTGATAACTCTCTGGAGCCCCGATGGCAAAAGTTCTGATTCCCCTGCTGACCGCCGTTTGGATTGGCGTGATCGCGATTGTTGCAATTCAAAACGCAGCCCCGATCGCCTTTCAGTTTTTGGGCTTTCAGTCGATCCAAATTCCGATCGGACTAGTGCTGGCGTTTAGCGTTGTTCTGGGCATGGCAGGGACCGCCCTCTTTCTACCGTTGGGAGGCAGGGATTAGAGAAGCGGTAGGTGGGTGAGTAGTGAGCGGGTAGGACAGACTAGATTGAGTAAATTTGCCCGTCGATGAGCAGGCGCGTAATGCCTTTTGCCTGAAGGTAGGGGGTCACTTTTTGAAACATTCGACCGTCTGGAACTTTGACAATACGCTGCATTCGACGGAGAAACCGCTTCGCCACGCGATGATTATCGAAAATAGGTAGAGTTTTCTCCTGAACTTCTCCGGGTGGAATTTGTCCCAGCTCAGCAAAGTCTTTGAGCGGACGAGTAATCAGCTCTGCGGAGCGATCGACCACTACATAGCAAGTGCGGGGAATCTGGGCCTCGGAGAGCGGCAACACATTTACCATGCCCTTGCCCTGGACGTGAACCATCTCGATCGGCACATCACCGCTCAGATCATCGTCTTCATCGTCGTCTTCGTCATCAAGGTCATCATCGAGATCGTCGAGGTCATCGTCCTCATCATCGAGGTCGTCTTCTAGCTCTTCGTCGAGCGTATCAGGACTGAGCGGTCGGCTCGTCAGGCTACCGTCAGACGGGATAACTGCCGCTTCTTCAGCTTCGTCGTCGAACTCTGGTTCCTGCTGAATTGTGAGCGGAACCTCGAGCTGGGCTTCGACAATTGGCATAGACACCGAAGCGGACTCTGTCAGAGTCGATTGCGATCGCTTGCGCTGGCGAGGCATTTCAATCGCGGGTTTTGGGGTTTCTGCTGCTTCTGCGGAATCTTCTGCAGGTTTGTCTTGTGCAGCACGATCAGCTTTCAGCACAACGGCTAATGCGGCACTGATTGCCTCCAGGTCTGGCAAATCATTAGTGTCCAGTGTTCTGGCTCCCGATCGCTTTTGCTGCACCAGAACTTCATATTCCTGTTCTGGAATGCTTTGCTTGAGTAGACGGCTCACCGTACTGGTACTTACCCCATAATGAGTTGCCAAACTCGCAGCCGTCTCCTCGGATTGACGATAGCGGTTTAGAATATCCTGCTTGTCAGATTCAGACAGTTTCTTCGGAGCCATGCCAGGTTTTCTCACCCAAAATGAGATGCGTCTTTCATTTTAGCTGCGTCGTCGTCGGGTTTGTCGTCGAGTCGATAGGTCATATTCTAAAGCAGCCCCGATCGCAAACAAGCAGCCGCTAAAAACCCAGAACACTTCGGGTAATGCCCCTGTTTCATACCCAGGAATATAGGTCACCGCATAGTTAAACCAGATGTCTGCAATATAGAAGCAGAGAGCCGCCGCCGCAATACACCGCCAGGATAACGAGAACCGCCCACCCCAGAAAGCAAGCAACAGCATTGTTGCCATCACCACCAAAATCACATCGCCGATAATGTAGAGCCAGCTAATGATTCCAGCAAGAGGTTCAAGCTGCGACTCCATTGCGATCGCCCAGGCTGGGACATCTGCAACTTCTGGAGAAGCCGGATTCGGTATAGCAGGAAACGTATCAACGGTAGGTGTAGGGCTGGCATTGGTTGGACTGGGTGCGGCAGCAACGAGCTGTTCAGCAGAGCCAGGAGCAGACCATTCAGCAGCAGTGGTGCTGGAAGGAGCAAAGGAAGCCGCGATCGTAATTCCCACGATCGTAATTGCTGCCAGGATGCCCCACTGAATGGGAGTGAGATTGAGGCGGCGAGTGAGCACTGCCCGCAGCATTCCCCAGCCCAGGAAGAGGTAGGTCAGAATATAAAACAAATCTCCAGGAGACACTTCAGGCGATTTGCCCAAGCCGATTTCCCAGTAGCCCAGAATCAAATTGCCGATGAAGTAAGTGAGCATGCCCAGCCCAATCGCCAGCCAGACGGTTCGACCACTCACAATTTGAGGGCTGCGCCAGTTGCGAAAGCAAAATAAGCCCGCTGCGAGAAAAGCAAGCGATTCAAAAACATAGGTGATCACGCCGTACCATTCGGGGCGTCCCTCTCCTGAGGGCGAAACGCTAAACAGCAGAAAGAAAAGAAGTGCCAGGACTGCCCAGGCGATCGCCGCGAGAACGATAGTTTGCGCCGAGAGCGCAAGTTTAGTTTTGGTATTCAAGGAAGGAACGGCTCCTCAATAGCGAACGGCAATTGAAGGCAGAAAGTGAAAGAGGACTTGATCATACTAAGCTTCTGGCATGAAGATGCAGATGAATTACAGATCGATATCAGCGTAGTTATCATGAACCGAGGGCAGCAATATAAGGGAAGAAGGTCAAAGGTCATTGGTTATTAAGTCACTGGTAGGCAGGCAATGGTCTCAGTTCAACTCCGCGGCGTGTAGACCGTAGACTTGAGGGGATATCTGAGATGGCTTACTGCCACAGCCTGCCGCCCGGCGATCGTTTTAGCCAGTTGAAAACTTGACTGCGCTCCTTGTCGGGGATGTCTTGCAGAGCATCCAGAACGCGATCGGTAAAGCTGGTATTGCCAAAATACTGCATTCCCAAGCGATAAAGTTCCCGCAGTAGCAAATTGAGATGATTTTCCTGCCAGGGAGGAAGGGCTAACCGTAGCGGATCAACGGTGAGCAACTGCTGAACTTCTGAGGGGGAACCCGTTTTGGGAAACTTGCCTCGCTGAAAAACGGCAGCAATCTCCTTTTGAAAATTGTTGACCTGACGTGCTCCCAGCAAATCCTCAATATCAATATAGAGAGCTTGCAGCAGCAGCAAGCTGGCTTGCACTAAGGCTGGTGCTGTTTCTGATCCTGCCCCGTCTGCCCCGTCTGCCCCGTCTGCTCCGTCTGAAAGTTGTTCGAGCCGCACTTTTCCCCAAACGCTGTATCGCTCTGGCTCTTCTAGCAACACACAGGCTTTGCCCCGGTTATCAGTCAAATCGCGCCAAAAGGCTTTTGCGTCCTCTTCCTGAGCCGCATTAAAGACACTGATTAAGCGAAACGTTTGTCCTTGATAGTGAAGAATCGGGATCTGCTGATCTTTCTTGGGGTGCTGAATATTAGAAATTTCAACATCCTGCCGCTTAAGGATAAACATGACGCAGTTCGAGCACTCCTACAGGTCGGGGTCAGAAATCCAGGTAATGAACCTGCGGCAGGCGGCACGATTACCTTATTAAGGAAACTGCTCCGCATTGCAATCGAAAGCGAACTGGAGTTCGTCGAATGCCGCCGTGGATTATGCGAAAGGGCTGATTCGTGAAAAGATTGGTCTAAGTGTACCTCTGGATAGTGACGTTCAGAAATGCTAGCAAGCGTTTAGAAATCTTAGAAAAGAAAAATGCAGGTCGATTAAACTGCTGAATTCACCAGCCGGCTGATCTCTGCATCGATCGCTTCCTGCATTGAATGTTATATTGATGCTCAACAGACATGAAGCAAGCCCATGAAGCAAGCTGTTTTTAGTTTGCCCAGGCTTGACGAATTACGTAACTTCTTAGGAAGATTTAGAAAAGAAGCTTTCCGCTTCTCAATAGGCTCCAGTAGCTCAGCTGGATAGAGCAATTGCCTTCTAAGCAATCGGTCGCAGGTTCGAGTCCTGCCTGGGGCGTTTAATGAATGAAGTTAGATGAAAGAACTGAATCACCTCTTGGGCTGGCAATGAGCTGATCCAAAAGGGTGAGGTCAAGCCTGCTCGTGTGACTTATCGTGTAATTAACTTTGTGGAGAGCTTCACCGCTAGATGCGGCTTTAACTCAGCAGCAGGACTGCTGAAGAAAGATTCAAAAATAATTGCCGCTCTTTCCGAAATCGCAAGAACCGCGAATGTAGTGATTAGCAACTGGCGATGTGAAGCAGTTCTCCCCTCAGGAGAATCGGCGGAAGCAAATCGTTGATTTCTGACTTCGATTCGCTGTAATGATACTAGCCTTAAACCGGGAGGAAGATATGCAAACCCGATACTTTGTGGTCGCTGCAATCTTGACCGCACTACCTGTTCTAGGAGGAGGTCTATCTGCTCAGGCAGCAGATCCGGCACAGGTCAGGCAGCTTTTAGAAACAGGGGTGTGTCAGGGCTGTGATTTGTCTGGGGCAGATCTGAGACAGGCGCATTTGATTGGTGCAGATCTCCGGGATGCTAATTTACGGGGAGCAGATTTGACCGAGGCAAATTTGGAAGGGGCTGACCTGACCAGCGCAAACATGAAAGACGCAGACCTGACCGAGGCGTATCTCACAAATGCCAGCCTCAACGACACCAACCTTACCAATGTCAATTTAACCCGTGCAACAGTGTTCTACGCTGATGTATCAGGCGCACTAATGCAAGATATTAATCTTACAGATGCTGCAATATTGGGAACCGGGCTCAGTATTGGTGGAGAATGAGTTTGTGGAGGCCTGCTGAGCGTTTTGTATAAAATACAGAAGCTGCGCTCTTAGGTCGGTAGATTTGCTGAAACCAAAATTCTGACAGAACGTGCCCGTGCTAGGATTTTTCTAGTTTCCGCAGATTGTCCGAGTTGGATGGAATCAGGGATGCTTTCGAGGCTAATTTAGATAACTTTGACGAATCGATATTGGCAAAAGCCAGAATTGGCAAAAGTCAAAGAGTTTGTTGTGTGTGTTACCTGATAAATAATCGGCTTTTCGGCTACGATCGAGTCCTCTGATACCTTTCCTTTCCTCGACCTCTAACAGACTGGTTAGAGTAGTGTAGCTCCATGCACGATCGGTTTTCTCCACGCGACTCCCGCGAAGCGTTACTTATTCGCTCTACCCCCTTTTTTGAAGGACTCCCCGAAGACATCGTTGAAAAGGCCGTTGCCCATGTGGTGGTTCGTAGTCATCCTGCAAATCAAGTAATTTTGTTGGAAAACGACTGGGGCACCTCGGTTTATTTCATCCTGGAAGGCTGGGTAAAAATTCGCACTTATAACCTTGACGGCAAAGAGGTGACGTTAAACGTTCTGGGCAAAGGAGAACTGTTTGGCGAAATGGCTCCGCTCGATGAAGTGCCGCGATCGACTGACGTGATTACCCTGGTTCCCACGCTGATCGGTAATATGCCTTCTCAAGATTTTGTGGATTTGATTCGCAGTGAGCCTGCTTCTGGAATGCGATTGGCTCAGCTCATGGCACGACGGCTGCGACAGGTCAACCGACGGCTGCGGTTGCGAGAGTCAGACAGCGTATCTCGTGTTGCGGATATTTTGCTGTTTTTGGCAGATGGGCAAGGCAAGCAGGGCGATCAAGGGATCGAGATTCCCAATTTGCCTCATCGTGAACTGAGCAGCCTCAGTGGATTGGCACGAGAAACGGTGACTCGCGTTCTTAGCAAGCTGGAGAAGAAGGGATTAATTTATCGCGATCGCGATACGCTGTCGATCCCTGATATCACTGCCCTGGAGCGAATCTTGATCTAGACATCACTGCCTGGGGCACATCCTGCTCTGAGCGAATGTTTGGAGAAGCAGTGGACTCAGCAACGCTGCACCCAACGCGAAACATCTGCTTTTGGCGTAAAGTCATAAGGGAACGATTACCCCTTTGGGGAACAGTGAAGCGATCGCCTCTGCGACAGCATGACCCGCAAACTCGACGACTTTATCTTCTGGCTTCAGCGCGATAAACGCCCGATCGACCGTTTTTGGACTATCGGATTTTTGATTGCTGCCCTGCTTTTATTTACCTGGGATTTGGGCGGATTGCCGCTGCGGGACTGGGACGAAGGGCTAGTCGCTCAGGTAGCAAGAGAAATTGCACAGGCTCCTTCTAGTGACCTGACCTGGCTGCATCCAACGATGTGGGGCGAACCCTATCTCAATAAACCGCCCCTGGTTCACTGGCTGATTGCCCTTAGCTATTCGCTCGCCGGGGTGAATGAGTGGACAGCTCGGCTACCAGGCGCACTCCTAACTGCAATGTCGGTGCCGCTGTTTTACAGGCTGTGCCGTGAAGTGTTTCACCGCCGATCGCCTGCGGTATGCGCCACGCTGGTTTACCTGACTTCCCTCCCGGTCGTGCGGCTAGGTCGCTTAGCGATGCTGGACGGTGCAATTCTCTGCTTCCTGATCGTGATGATGCTCTGTCTGCTGCGATCGCGACGTAACTACAGCTATACGCTGGGCGTAGGGATTGGGCTGGGACTAATTTGCCTCACTAAAGGCATTATGATCGGGTTGCTGCTGGGGGCGATCGGTGTGGGATTTTTGGCTTGGGATACCCCACGGCTGCTGCGATCGGGCTATTTGTGGTATGGCGTTTTGCTGGGAATGATTCCCGCCTTGCTGTGGTATGGGCTGCAATGGGTGCATTACGGGCAGTTGTTTCTCAGCAATAATCTGGGCGATCAGTCGCTTCAGCGCATCTGGACAGACGTAGAGCAAAATCGCGGTGCGCCCTGGTATTACCTACTGGAAATGCTCAAATACGGCGTTCCCTGGATTCTATTTCTGCCGCTGGGCTATCGAACTGCCTGGGATCAGCGAAATCTGGGTTGGGCAAAGCTGGCGATCGTTTGGGGCGGGGTTTACTTTGCAGCGATTTCCCTGATGGTGACCAAGCTACCCTGGTACATTTTGCCGCTTTATCCGGCGTTAGCTCTGGCGATCGGCGCAACTCTCTCAGAACGGTGGGAACAGGGCAGACATCCGGGCGTGTTGCAGTCCGAGCCGATTGCCTATTCGCGTCAATGGATGATTCTATTTGTTTTGCTGGGGTTGGTTGCTGGGGCAGGTGCGGTTTGGTTTGGGATGCTGCAATCTCCCTCAGACCTGGATTTGCTGCTGGTGTTTGCGGCAGTCGGGATGACGATGCTGTCGGTGGCGGTGCTAATGGCACGGGGAGAGGCACAATTTTTAGCTGTTTTAGGCTGGGGAACCTACGTTGCGCTGCTGCTGTTTATGGGTTCCCATCACTGGAACTGGGAGCTGGCAAATTCCTTTCCGGTGAAGCCCGTTGCCGCCATGATTCAGCAGTTTACCCCCGCGAACCAAAAACTCTATACGTCCTACGATTACAATCGACCCTCGCTCAATTTCTATAGCGATCGACAAATCATCCCAGTAGACACTCCCCGACTGAAGCGCATCTGGCGCAGAGAAAGGCAGCCCTATTTATTGTTAGATGAAGCGACCCGACAGGAATTGAAACTGCGATCGGAAAAAGTGCTGGGCACTGCGGAAGGCTGGCAGCTTGTGACGAAATCTGCTTCTTAGCAGTTTGTCAGTCCAATTTTTGGGCTGCTATTTCCTGCCCCCCCTGGTGCAGAACGAGGTGTGTCACCCTTCCCTGCTCATCTCGAACAAACGTAATGAGAGCATCGAATTCTCTTGGGAAAAACTGAATTTCTGTTTCCGCAAATAGCTCGAACTTTTGCTGTCCCGTTGCCTGAGCATAAAACTGATCCTGCTCGTTCGTGATGGTCAGAAGAAAGCCCGGCTCGATCTGATATTGCCCGACGTAAGCATTGAATAATGCAGGATCAAGCGAGATTGCCTGACGCTGCTGGGGTGGGCTAGATTTCGTCAGGGGAATTCTCTGATTCAGCAAATGCAGTCCAATGTCGTTCACATCATTCTCTGAATTAGAGAGCACCACAACGCCCAGACCTTTCGGCTTCACAAAACCAAGAAAGCTGCGAAATCCGCCTGTTCCGCCGTCATGAAAGATAATTTCAGTGCCGTTGTCATTCAGGACGTGCCAGCCGATCGCGATTGCGATTCCTGAAATACCAGTTTGCGCTTGCACCTCGTGGGTTTTTTGTAGGATTGGGGTGAGCGGGGATGGCGTAATTTGCAGGTTGACTGCCAGAAACTTGAGGAGATCGTTAGCGGTTGATCGTAGTGCCCCTGCGCCTGCCAGGGTTGGCATGTTCCAGTAGGAAACGGGTTCACCCAAGGCATTATGTCCGGTTGTAAAGCGTGTCTGCTGCTCTGGGGAGATGTGAATACAGGTATCGTTCATCTGCAAAGGCTGGGCAATCTGGGTTTTGACCAGGGTTTCGTAATCCATTCCTGCTTCAAGGCTGAGGATGTGTCCCAGTAAGCCTGTGCCGAGATTCGAGTATTCGTATTGGCTACCAATGTCTTGTGGTAGGTCATAGCTGGATAGGAAGGAATAGAGATTTTCGACAGTGTAATCTGCATAGGGATCACGGTTATCCTGTGGAGCAAGGTTATCGGGTAATCTCGGTAGCCCAGACGTATGCGTTGCCAGATTGAGCAGGGAAATCTCCCGACCGTTTCGCGTGGGTGTTTTCACCGACTTTGGTAAAAAAACGGAAATGGGATCGTCCAGTTTTAGATCCCCCCGCTCTGCCATGTTCATTAGTACCAGAGCCGTAAATGCTTTGCTAATCGAACCAATTTCAAACAGAGTATTTTCATCAACCGGACAAGATTGGGTTTGATCCAGGCTGCCCCATGAAATAATCCGCTTTCCGTTTTGGTCAATGACTCCGACGACAATACCAACCCCTCGTTTTTCCTGTTCGATTCGCTGCTGCAAAATAGCCGTGATCTCGGCATTAGATAGGACAGGTTGAGTCATGATTTCGGCTCCATCAGTAGGAGGAATCGATCGCACTTCTACCGCTTTGCAGCACTTATGTTTCGTTGGCTCAACAAATTGATCTTTTGGTTCAATTCGCGAGTGCGGCGCGACAACAAACGAATAATATTAATCGCGATATCGGGCGTTTCCTCGATCGCATCATAAAGCTGCTGCTGATTCAGCATGAGGCAGTCGCAGGGTTCCAGCGTGGTAACCGAAGCCGATCGGGGTTCTGCGTCGAACACTGACATTTCCCCAAAACAGGTTCCCTGCTCCAGTCGCGCCAGTTCGCGATCGCCGATATGCACCCGCACCCGACCCGACACCAGCACATAAAGCGATCGCCCTTCTTCGCCCTGCCGGAAGATAGACTGCTTTGCCGGAAAAGAAAGCTCCTCCATTGAAGCCGCCAGCCGCATCAGGAAGTCATCGCGCAACTCCTGGAAGATAGGGACTTTTCGAACAAACAGTAGGCGATCGACGCTTGTGAGCATAGGTTCAGCACCAAAAATACGGGCGGCAAACAGCTAGTTTTCGGGGGTGAGTCCACGGGTGAGGATGTCTTGAATTTGGGATCTGACCAGGCGATCGGGGTCGTCTTTAAGATGAGGCAGCAGGTTGTGCAGCGTTTTGGGCGAAACGGTTTGCAGGTATGCTAGCACTGCTTCACGCACATAGCCGGTAGGGTCTCGCAAGCAAGAGAGGGTTTGCTCGGCGGTGAGGCTCCATCGCTGCTGACGCGCGAGATGGAAACAGCAGGCAAGCGTCCAGTCCGACAAGAAATGGCGCAGTTCGACCAGATGGCGCAATCGTTGACTGGGAGACATCGGCTGATGGGGCAGAAACTCGCTAAGGGATTTGAGCTTTTCCGGGTCGGACTGGCGATCGAGCACCTGAAGCAGGGCGCGTTTGCTGGGCAAGTCCAGCGTATTATCGAGAATTTCTAGCCCTCTAGCAACGCTGTCTCGCGTATCAAAGTCAATGCTGGAAGCGGCTGCCTGAATCGTGCTGCCATCGTAGAGAAACCGCATCAGCAGAAATAGGCGATCGAAGGTGTCTTGCTCAGCATCGCGCAACGATCGGCGCAGCAGAGTCGCAGCTTCTCCCGAAACTCGATCGGCGTTGAGATCAAGCAGGCTGGCATAAAGATGGGCTAAAAACAGGAGTTCCTGATCGATAAAAGTCCCAATGCCGCTGCGTCCCAGTCGATCGGCGACTGCTTCGATACCCCTTTCCTGCGGCAGTTTCAGCAAAATTTTGAGAATCGTTTGCCGCGTTGCCCCCCATGCAGTCATGAGTCGCGATACGAGAATATCCAGTGCTTCAGATGTGCCGATTTGACCGATCGCGTTCCAGGCATGGCTTCGCACAATCTCGGGCTTATAGCTGTTTTCAGCGACGTTAATGAGCAGCGGCAGTGCCTCACCTTCCAAGCGCACCAGTGCCCGCATCGATGCCTCGCGGGTGGATTTGTAGTGCAGTCCGCGCAGCAGAACGGGATAGTATTCCTCTAAATGGGTAGCGGCGATCGCCTCGATCATGGCACACCGCACCCGCAGCGATCGATCTTGCAGCAGTGAGCGAATATGGAGCCGCAGCGATTGCAGATAAACTGCATCTCCCAACGCCCAACAGCCCATCACCCGTTCTCGTTCTTTTGAGTGAGTCAGCATTTTTCGCAGCACATCGGTGGCTTCTGCTTTCTGACGGGGATTGCCGCGCCGCAGCATGAGAGCCGCCGCCGTACCTCGCACTTCAGGATCGATCGAGGGTTTGAAATAATCGCGGAGCTGATTCAGGTCCGGATCGGGTTCCGTTAGCCAGAGATAGCGCAGGGCAACCGCCAGCACATCCGGCGGCAAAGGAGAACTGGTTAGTTTGCGAACGGCTTTCAGGCTGGCAGGATTGGGAGCTTTAAGCATTGCTTCCAGACTTTCTCGCTGAAGCGCGGGCGAAAACTGGGGCAACAGCGGCGTCAGGACTTCACTGACATTTTTCGGATCAATCTGGGTGAGAAACTGAATGCACGATCGCCTCTCTGCATCTGAGCTAGGACGGTTTAAAGCCTCCACAATGCTGCGCTTAAACGCTTGAAGATCGAGTTCTGAAAGGCTGATCTGTCGCCGCTCGGTACTTAGTACCAGCACATCCACATACTTCGATCGCAGCAGCACCACCACAACTAGCCAGCAGAGCGCGAACGCTGCTGTATAAAACAGGAACACTTGCCCCTGAACTGCTTCTACCGCTGTCCCGTTGCCAATGCGCTCCAGCAGCCAGACATTCAGCAGTAGCCCTGCTCCGGTGAGCCCGATCGCCACAGGTTCGGCAATGCCCCGCACAAACGACTGCGTCCGATTGCGGATTGATTCAGGAAGCGGCTGAAACAGCACCGGACTGACGCTTGCCACCAGCGTGTAGCGCAGCAGCTCATCCACAAACTTGAGCATCACGATTCCTACAAACAGCGAAAACCCACCTACAAATGTGATGGAACTGAGCAGGACGATTGCCAGCGGCGGCAAAATCGAAACCACAAAAACACCCATCCGCTCGACCACCCGACCCGACACAAACCACTGCGTCACCAGCTCAAAAATGCCGAGGATCGCGCTAAACAGGGCAAGAAAGTCGGCAATCTCCTCTACCTGAACCGACAAACTTTGCTCAATTTGCCGCAAATACTGAAAATCGAGCAGCACAAATAGCACTTGAATCAGCGCAAAAACCCCAATCACTAACCAGACATACTGCTGCACTGAACCGCGGGCGCGACGGGCAGGGTCATTGGACAGTCTTTCCTGCGATCGTCTCCGGGGCGAATCGGGAAAAAACTGGGCATAAGCCTGCGTCAGATAAAATAAAATGCCCGAACTCACCAGCAGCAACAGACAAGCCAGCAAAATCACGTTTTCCAAACCCACCCAGCCGCGCAAAATCGGCAGCGACAGACCGCTAATTACATCGGCGACTAAAATTCCGCTGCTAATTAAGGGATAGGTGCGTTTGATTTCCCGAATCGTGAAAAGCTGATTTGCCGTGATCGAAGTAATCAGCTCGCTAATCACATAGATTGCTTCCAGCCATAGCCGCATTAAAAAAACTGTGTACGCGCCTAGCCAAGCCGGATTGAGTTCGAGCTGAAACAGCAAAAACGGCAAGCCCATCAGTAGCGAAGTCAGAACGATCGCCTGTCGCAGCGGCAGCACTTTTTGCAGCCAATCATAAAAGAAGCCAAACAGCGTCCCGATTCCCGCACTGGCAATGTAAATCCAGGGCAGCGAATCCGCGCCATACTCGCCCAAAAACAGAGCCGCAACGCTGACCTCTAGCCACAGAATCCCCACCGAGGACAGGGTATAAAAGGCAAACATCAGGAACGTTCGACCGCTTTCCTCAGGACGTAAATTGAGCAGATTCAGCCATCTTCCCCTGCTTCCTTCAGAGGTAGAACTGTTACCCATTACCGCAACCAGCCTTTCACCGATTGATTTTGTGGCGAATTTTTGGGCATTGCTCAGTTTCCCGCTTTGAGATACACCCTGGTTTCGCTGAGTTTTTTTTGAGGCGTTGCCATCCTGTCTCATGCAGTGGGATCAGCCTTATTGCTGGTACTCTGCCTAATCTAAACACGCTTTTGTATCATTCGCGCATCCTGCCCCACTTCCCTCAGGAGAACTGCTTGCTTTCCCTACTGGGGCAGCACTTCGACAGGATAATGCTTCTAAGCATTCCCTCTAGAATGCCCTACTTCTCAACCCAGCGGTCAGCATTTGCCAATCCCACTTTTTCAGAGAATCGTACAAGCACGAGTTCTCTACCGCCTTCGGTTTATCTTGTAGCATATCCAGAAGAATCAGGAATTGCTGTGCAGAATTGCTTTGAATATGGATGTCTTTTCCGCAGACGGAAATGGGGTTGAAGTGGTCATGGGTCAGCAACTCGGCTAGCTTCCGAGCGGCAGGACATTGGCGCTCGAACCCGATGGCTCCGTCTAAGTTTTCTAATATTTCCTTGCTCATCCTCTAGACCTTGCTTAGAGGATGTTTAGGAAGTAGCAGCGAATAGCAGTATTAAGAAAGCTTCCTGAAGTTTAGGCTGGAGCATATCGACATCTCAACAGCCCTCTGGGAAGCAATGACTCTAGC
>NZ_JACJOR010000357.1:0-8959 GCF_014695615.1 Leptolyngbya sp. FACHB-711 | reverse complement strand
TTGCTAGGGGAATTTGAGCTGTGCCAGCAGGGGAGTTTTTATAACGGTGCGTCTATCACCGTTCGCCTCGCCAAAGAAAAAATCTTATGAATGGACAAAATCCAAAAAATTAGCTCCTTCAACTGCTTTTATACCGATGCGTATTAGCGTGCTTTTACCTACCCCGTTATCGCCCAAGATGCCGAAAATTTCGCCCTGGTAAATTTGGAAGGTCATGAGATCATTAACAGATTGAGATTGCGCTGGATAAACTTTAACCAGATTTTGCATGTCGTAAATCAGCATGAGCAGACCGCGACTGAACGAAATTTGCAAACGCTAAAGAAAGTCTATTGGCTCCATTCGTCCCAAGTTGCCTTTGCCACCCTTGCAATGACTCCCTCACGGATCGTACCGCTTGCTCTAGAATCTGAAACAAAGACAGCGATCGCCAAATGTCGCCCATTTGGAAGCGTCACAATTCCCACATCATTGGTTGCAGCCGTCACTCCATCGACAGTTGCTGAAGTTCCTGTTTTGTGCGCTACAACGGTTCCCTCAGGCAACAGACCCTTAATCCGGTTTGGGCCTGTCGAGGTCTCCGTCATCCATTGTCGCAGTGAAGCTTGACTAGAATCTGAAAGCCCTCGCCCTTCATAGAAAGCACGTAATAAGTTAACGGCTGCATCTGGCGTTGCAGAGTTACGATACTGCAATGTGGTATCTTGCCCGAACTGAATCTCATTCTCTGTGTTCGCTACAACAATATCATTTACGCCAAGGCTGCTTAAATACTCCATGACACGCTGTGGCCCACCAACGAGTCGTAATAGCGCATCACAAGCCGTACTATCACTTTCAGAAACCATATACTGCAACAATTGGGATAAAAGGAATTCCCTTCCTTGTGAATTCTCCTCCAGAATCCGACTCTCTTGAACGACATCGCTTACTTCAATCCGGATCTTCTGGTCTAGTTTCAGGTTTTCTTGATCGACTTGAGCTAGAACCGCCATTGCAATCGGAAACTTGTAAACGCTCTGCATCGGAAATTGCTGATCACCATTGAAAGTGACTGATTCCCCAGTTTCTAGTACTGTGGCTGTAACTCCAACTCGTCCTTGAGCAACCTGAGAGATTTGTTCAATGCGATCGCGTAATTCATTGTTGCGATCGATGTTAGATGTTGTGATTTCGATTGGCGTACTAGTTTGACTATTTGAATCTGCTTTCCCGTTATAGGAATTAACACTTGTACAACTGACAGTGAGTAAAACAGTCAGACCAAACAAGAAAAATGAGCGAAGCGAGGCTTTTTTCATCCCTTGAATCATAAACTTCAATCTGGGGCGATGAGCCGTTAGAACTACACTCACTAGTTCTGAAATTTCGGAAAAAGTTCTTCTAATTTTCTGGCTGTCAACTAACTTCACATGCATTAAATATCTCTATCTAAAAGCAGATGCCTGTGCATATTGAGTCAGAATGTGCTCGAAGAGTTTATGGCTTGCCAATTGCTCAATGCGTTGATTGGAATGACTGCAAGCTGTAGTAGAGACACGCTGCACTACCAGCGATGTAAACCATCCAGGTTCCAAAAAAGCCAATCGCTCTTTTCGGTGAGGGCCCGTAGGTTTCAAGCACTCCCCACGCATGGAAAATGCGCGACACAATCAATGTTGCCCCCAGTAACCAGAGCAAGGCAGTAGACGCTTGCATGAACTCTAAGGCAATCAGAAATAACAAACCAAGCGGTACATATTCGATGAAATTTCCGTGCGCCCGAATCGTTCGTTGCAATACGCCATTATCGGATTCCTTGGTTGCAATGGTTTGTTGTGTCAGCTTCTCGATCAAGGCTGCCCAGGCATTGGGTTGTTTCAGGTAATCGGGTTGCGAGGCAATGTCTCCAGTGGTTGCCCCATGCCAAACACGAGTTCGGATGCGTTCCATTACAACTTGGTAGGACAGCCCTAAAGCCAGTAATCCATGGCAGCCAATAAAGAAAGTTGAGATCGGAATTAAAACAGACATCGAATTACAACAATCATCGAATTACAACAATCATCACAATGCTGAAATGAGCTTACTGACTTTGAGCGATCACTGTCTTTTAGATTCTTGCGGAGGTGATCGGATGACGAGATGATGGAATGAAATTTCCTTCCCCTGCCGATGAGCCTACTGCAAGAGTTTCTGTTTGACCCGACCGATCGTAAGATCCCTCTGGATCAACCTCCGTTGGAGAACCTGCCGCAATGGGGGCACTGGATCGAAACCCCAGAGTACATGGTGGCGATTGTTCCACCCGGTCATCTGGAGGTAAATTTGTGCTCTCCCCTCAATCTTGTAGCCACCAGTTTTGGGTTGACTCAGGGTGTTGCGGCTTTCGATAGCGCTCGCCTCAAACCTTACAAGGCAACACCGGGAGGGTTTGACATTGTGCCTCAAGGCAGTACCTATCGTTCGGTGGAAGATGCGTCTTGCTTCGTGGTGTTTGGCTATTCCCAGGCGTTTCTATCCCATAGTGTGGCAGAGGGAGAAACTGTGGAGTTACTGCCAGGACAAATTTTCAAAACTCATTGGGGACTGAGTGCAGCGATCGCCATCCAGGAGTTTTTTGACAATGGGCAGCTGGGTGGTGCGTTCTACCTGGAATCCGTTGTGACAGCAGTCCTCGGACAAATTATCTATCGGCGATCGACCCTTTCTCAACGCTTCAAACGTCCACCAGAATTCCTGGAACCCCAGTTGTTAAAGAATGTCCTGGACTACATTCGAGCGAACGTTTCACAGCCGTTAAATTTGAGCAATATTGCAACCATAATTGGATTGAGTCCCTATCACTTTGCCAGAGCCTTTAAAGCCACAACCGGAATCCCTCCTTATCAGTACGTGCTGCAATGCCGGGTGGAATTGGCTCAACAACTTTTGCAGGATAAGAGGCAATCGCTGGCTGAAGTCGCCATAGAAGCTGGATTTGGCAACCAGAGTCACATGACGACCGTGTTCCGGCATGTATTGCAGACGACACCCAAGCAGTACCGTGAGGAGAAAGGCTTGCCAGGAAATTGTATTTCGATAGGATAAGGGCAGTAACGTTTTCTGAAGTGGTGGCAGATGACGGAGCAACCTTCCCTTTTCCTCAAGAAGGAGTGGCAGAATATTACGGTTGAGTATGGTCTGCTCGAAAGTGTAGGCGACTTTGAGTTTGCCATGCCTAAACACGCGATTAGTGTGGCATTTATCCCGCACGATCGCGTTACCTGGTCTGTTGATGGCAAAAAACAAACCACTGCTCTGCCTGCGGGGAGTGCGTTTTTGTATGGCGATCGCGAGTTTGTCTGGCATCACCGGGAGAAGGCAAGTGAGTATGTCACTCTTTACCTTGATCCAGATTATCTGAAACAGACGGCGGTAGAAAATGAATTGCCTGCAGAAACGCAGTTGAGCCATCGAGTGATTTTTCCTGATCCCACCATTACTCAAGTTGCTCACTGGTTCAAGGGTGAACTGCTGAATGAAGGATTAGGCGGAAACCTTTTTGCCCAATCGCTGAAAAATTTGCTGACGGTTCATCTGTTACGCAACTATTGTGAATCCGGAATGCTACAGAAGAAGCTCGTTGTTCCGGGTCGTGCGCTTGATGCTGTAAAGCTGAAGCAGATTCAAGATTACATTGAGGAGCATTTGGAAGAAGACATTGCGATCGAAGACATGGCAGCTTTAGTTCCGATGAGCCAGTTTCATTTTGCCCGTGCCTTCAAAGCTGCAATAGGGGAAACTCCGCACAAGTATTTAATTCAACGCCGAATGGAACGTGCCAAAGTTTTATTGACGGTGACTCAGCTAGCGATCGCAGAAATTGCCTATCGAGTAGGGTTTTCCAATCAAAGCCACTTTACCACTCATTTCCGCAAAGCAACCGGGGTGACACCAAAAGATTATCGCTTGCAGTGCAGTTAGTTAGGGACGATTGCCGGATTCCCAAGTCCAGGTCATTTTCATTCGGTTTACTCGCCAGCCTTGAGGAGTTCGGATTAAGCCATGTTCGTAAACGCCACCCAATGTCCAAGTTCCTTTTGTGGTATCTAAATAAACATGGTGGGCTTGAAAGTTGGAAAGACAGGTTGCGGTATCTCCTGTGCTTGTGACAACATGACTTCCAATCAAATGCTGCGTGACTTTGAAAGTTTGTGAGAAGAAAGTTTCCCAGCCCTTGACTAAATCCTCTGCAGTGATGGTTGACGGTTCTCCACCCGTTAGAGAGGTGTAATCGGTTTCAACCCGATCGCTAAATGCATCTCGGCAGGCTTCCCAGTTTCGGAGATCAGCCATGATGGCAATTTGATTGACGGCATTGATGATGGCATCTCGATCAGTAGTTGAGGTCATCATTTGATCATTTGAAGGTTGAGCCGTTGCAACTTTATTAGAGAGAAGTGTGGAGGCAATTACACTACTTCCAATCAGCAACCATTGGCGGCGTTTGTTCTTGAGCATGGCTTTTTTCTTTAAATGAACGAGAGTTGACGTGGTACAAATTTTCACAATCACTTTACTGGACTAAGCGATCGGGCAACGGCTTGAGGGAATAGACCCTCCAGAAGAAAGCATCTGCCTGGTGCTGATCGGTTAAGAAATTTTGTGCCTCAACAATTTTGCCATTCTCAATTTTGAACATGAGCGTGAATAGCTGATCGACTTGAGTACCACCATCTTCAACATTGCTCCATCCTCGGTGGATGTCTACAACATAATTCCCTTGTGCTTGGAAAAAGATGGGATCAGCTTTGAAATTGCCCTTTGCAAGTTGGGTAAAAAATGCAATCACTTCATCTGCACCATGCTTCTCGCCTGCTAAAGGATGATGACCAGGAATACGCCAGGTAATATTGGGAGCGAAGAAGGTTTTAAGGGCTTTCAGATCGCTTTCTGCATAGGCAGCATAGTAATCCTGAATCAGTTGAACATTAGCTTGTTCCTGGCTGGTAGGTATGTTGTTGGCGATCGCAGGTTGTTCTGATTTCCAACTCATCATGAAGGCGATCGTTAATACAAAAGCAAAGAGCGCAATCAAATATTTTTTCATGGGAGTTCAGTGAGTTTTAGTTGGAGGTTGTATAGCCACCATCGATAGCGATGTTCTGTCCGGTGATAAATCCAGCGGCATCAGAGCAGAGCCAAACAACCGTTTCCGCAATATCCTGGGGTTGTCCAACGCGCTGCATCGGAATACCCGCTGCCACCTGTTCCAGCATTCCGGCAGGCGCGTTCGCCCATAGCTCCGTTTCAACTGCACCCGGACTGACCGCATTAATCCGAATTCCCTCTGCCGCATATTCGGCCGCCGCCGCACGGGTTAATGCTGCTGCTCCTCCCTTCGCTGCTCCATAAGCGCTATAGTTGGGAACACCCAGGATTGCCCCTTGAGATGCGATATTCACGATCGCCCCTTTACCAGACTTCAGCATCGCAGGAATTTGATATTTCAAGCAGAGCCACACGGATTTGAGATTGACTGTAATTTCCTGTTCCCACTCGTCTTCGGTCAAATCGATCAATCGAATCCCTTTACCGGAACCTGCATTATTGAAGGCAGCATCAAGACGACCATATTTTTCTAAAGTGCGATCGACTAGAGCTTGTACCTCTTTTGCTTGAGTGACATCCGTTTGTACAAAGATTGCCTCTCCGCCAGCTTCCACAATTTGTTTGACGGTTGCTTCTCCTTCATTGACTCGTCGTGCCGCAATCACCACTTTTGCGCCTTCTCTGGCGAAGGCAATGGCAGTTGCTCGACCAATTCCTGAACTTCCGCCCGTCACAATGACCACTTTCCCATCCATGCGTCCACTCATTTTGTTTGCTCCAAATAATGTGTAATGACTGTTGAATATTTCAAACTGACTAATGCTGTACTGATGTGAGATGGGGCAATGTTGCCTGGAAATGACTTACTAATGCATCGACAGCGGTTGCAACTTGAGGATCGCGATCGTAGAAATCAAGATGTTGTCCTTCCGTCCAAACTAACTGCTTTTCGCCACTCAACGAAGCATAGAATTCGCGGGCATTGTCCGGCAGAGCAGAACCATCGCTGTGAACCATCAGCGTTGGAGTTGTAATTTGGGGCGCGATCGCCATTGCATCAAATCCCTGCCATTCGTGCCAGGACATCACCGCAAAAAGATTTGTCCACTCTGGAGTCACACCCCGATCCGTACTGGCGTAATAACTAACATCGCCAAACATGGCTGCACTGCGATCGCCTTGAGAATAAGCCGGAACATAAGCCACCTTGCCCGTGCGGTCGTATTGTTCACGGGCAGCCCGCCCGATTTCCATCCGATGCTGCACCGTTTCTTCCCCAAATAATGCGTTGAGCGAATCCATGTCATGTAACCATGCGGCAACGGTTGCAAAGGATTTGAAGCTTGAATCTTCTGCAACGGTTTGTGCCATGTAGCCTGCGCTGGCACAGATGCCCAACCCACCAATGCGATCGCCATCAATCACAGGTAAGGTTTGCAAGAACGCAACCGCATTCTTGATATCTTGAACTTTAGCCGCAGGTGATTCGTATTGGCGAGGAGTACCACCGCTCTCACCCCAGTAGCGAAAATCAAACGTGAAAGTCGCAAATCCGCGATCGGCGAGCCGTTGAGCATAGACCGCAGGCATTTGTTCTTTTACCGTCGTCCAGGCACCTGTCACAACAATCACGGGAAGTTTGTCTCCGGACTGGTAGGAAGCTGGCAGGTACAAGTTACCCACCATCCGTTCGCCCTCGCTTTGAAAGATAACCTGATTGAGTCCGGGTTGGAAGGATGCAGGCAGTTCAGCCATCATCTGTGTAGACTCGCGTGCGAGGAAATCAAAATTGACTGTCTCTGACAGAGCGACAGGGAGAGAAGTAAAGGAAACGATCGCGATTGTGCCAGTTGCAATCAGGGATTGGATAACGTTCATAGTTCCTTTCTCGATTTGAGTTGGGTTTCAATAACTCAAGATTAGAAAAAGCCCCCTTAAACTTGAAGCCCGATTCTTGCGCTGTTTTATCAATATTTTGCGGTTACACTGCTGATGCATGCCCGATCCCATTTAGAGTTAAAGCATGTTGCCCTGAAATAAACCTGCTGCCGAATTACTTGGGTTCCCAGTAGTTTTCTTTAGGGTTATCGTCATACTGCTCCATTGCTGTCTTGACCTCTGGAATATGACGATATGCCCACTCCCCCAAGATCGCCAACGGTTCTACCAGCGATTCTCCTAATGGAGTCAACGAGTAATCGACCCGTGGCGGAACGGTGGGATAAATTTCTCGCTCGATCAATCCACATCGCTCCAGGTTCCGCAAATTTTGAATCAGCATCTTGGGAGATACGCCAACAATCTGCTGCTTGAGTTCGCTATATCGCTTTTTCCCCTGCGTCAGGGCATACACAATCAACACTGTCCACTTATTAGCAATGTGTTCGAGCATTTGATGCCCTGCACAGTTGGTGTCGAACAGGTTCATGTTAGCGATGCGATCGAGCGCAGGCTGCGGCAAGTAATTCAATTGGATAGCGTCAGAATTCGGGTTGATCACCATGTTTACCAAAAAGTAACTAATGCACTTTGCCGTTAATCCTTTCGGGCAGCAATGTCTCAATGGTACTCATGGAATATGAGTTCTGAGGTCAATTGCAATGCAAGCCCAAATTATTACCCAGTTCGGTAGCCCCGCTGTTTTTGAAACAACCGATGTCCCAGCTCCTCAAGTCCTACCCCATCATGTATTGATTCGGGTCATGGCAACCAGCGTGAATCCAGTGGACTACAAAATTCGTCAGGGTGCAGTTCCAGACATTGCCCCTGATTTTCCTGCTGTATTGCATGGAGATGTTGCCGGAGTGGTGGAAACAATCGGTGAGGGAGTCACCATCTTTAAACCCGGAGATGAAGTGTATGCCTGTGCAGGCGGCGTGAAAGGGTTGGGGGGTGCATTGGCGGAGTATATGCTGGCAGATGTAGATCAAGTGGCTCACAAGCCCAAGTCGCTCACGATGGCAGAAGCTGCCGCTCTACCCCTCGTTTCAATCACTGCCTGGGAAGGGCTAATCGATCGCGCCAAAGTTCAACCTGGACAACGGGTTCTGGTTTATGGAGCAACAGGCGGTGTAGGGCATATTGGGGTACAACTGGCGAAGTCAGCAGGAGCGACAGTTTATGCCCTGGTATCGAGTGAAGAGAAAGGAGCGATCGCCCGTAAACTAGGAGCTGATTTCACCATCAACTACCATCAGCAGCCTGTTGAAGAGTTTGTGGCAGAACACACCAATGAGCAAGGATTTGACATAGTTTTCGACACAGTAGGAAATGACAATTTGCAAAACGCATTCAAAGCTGCAAAGCTGAATGGAACAGTGGTGTCAATTGTTTCTCTGTCTCAGCAAGACTTAACCCTGCTACATGCAAAAGGACTGACGCTGCATCTGGTCTTTATGTTGATTCCACTGTTGCATAGTGTGGGGCGATCGCGGCATAGAGAGATTCTGACCCAACTGGCTCAGTTAGTCGATGCCGGACAGGTACAACCGCTACTCGATAGTCAGGTGTTCAAGTTTTCTGAAGTAGCAGCAGCACACCAACGGGCTGAGTCGGGGCAGGCGATCGGGAAAGTGGTGTTACAACGAGAGTAATGGGTGTTTAGGATAATGCTCGTAAAGCGTGGATATGTTGATGCACAAGATATCGTTGTTGCTCTGCTGAAAACTGCTCAGGGCTGATCACAACTCCAGCGATGAATATGATCCGCAAAGGACAAGTGAATGGTATTGACAAAGGGGATATTGCATCTCAGGCCAGATTTATCGAAGCACTCTTGGGCGTAACTGCTTAAGACGATGACCTTAATAGGTATCGTTTGTCTTTAAAAAGTTTTTGCGATACAACCCAAAAAACAAAATCTGATTGTGGACTGCCGTTGATCACT
>NZ_JACJOR010000356.1:0-5260 GCF_014695615.1 Leptolyngbya sp. FACHB-711 | reverse complement strand
CTCGACGGATACTGTAGAGGATTGCTGCATCGTGCAGCCAAAATGCTTGCGAAAGAGTACCTGAGTCAGGACGGAAGCTGCAAGGTTATTCTGCCGCTTGCCCTGTGAAAACTGATTGCGATCGTCTTCATGGCTGAACTCTAAAAAAGAGAAACGATGAATAAAACGGTTAAAAAGAATTTGACAGTCTATCGCGTATTTTTCAGTATCGAGAATATGGCACTGCCAAACGTGATCAATATTCTGAGTAGGCACTAAGGCGAGATTTGGATAGTGATCAACCAAATATAGAAAAGCAAAATATTGGGCGATCGTCTTCCTCATCTCTTTCTCCGTCCAATTCGCACTTATTGGGGAATGATTGAGTTGATAAACTAGCGAGCTGATTTCGAGCGATCGAACACGCTGAACAAATGTCTGAAAAGATTCAGACCAAGCCTGATGAGCAGAAACCATAAGATGAGGGACGTTCCGGGGGCTGGGAAGAATCGGTCTTAACGTGGGAATTAGGGAGGCGCTTCGCGTCGCAAGCAAGGCTGCTCAAACACCCTTTAGAAGAATTAAGCAGGAGACAAATCCGATCGCCTCATGGAGTAAGGCACTGTTGATAGGGATAGGCATTGCAGGAGTTATGATGATCGCTCAGCTCAGGAGTGGCAGAAGGCAGAACAGTGGGCTGTGTGACTTGAGGAGAAACGGAAGGTTCTAACCTAAGTGCAGCTTTGCTGTTGCCGATGAGCGTGCTGCCAAGCAGGATAAGAACGGTGAGGCTGAACAGCTTGGTCGAAAGGGAACCTAACATGGTGATGCCTCCAGGACAAGTGGACCATGTATTCAACATAGAAACCCTTGGGTTGGAAATCTCCTAACGGCCATTAGGAATGAGTTATCAGTCCTGTTAGGTGACATTGGGCGATCGAAGCTTCTACACTACAAATCAATCAAGTTGAACGTTGCCCATTACGCGAACGTGAGCTGAATCTTTTCGTTTGATTCGCTTGGTTTTGATGCAATTCGTTTTTATTTATGACAATGCACCCCTGAACGCTCCTGAAATCCCGATGAATGCTGCAAAAATAAATTCACTTCCCTGTGTTTCGACCATGCCCGACGACATCTATGCAGAAGCAGCGCAACAGTGGGATTTACCTCGGCTCTATGCGGATCTGACTGTTGTAAAACGGGCTTGTAACGGCAAGCAAAACAGCGCACTCACCGAGCTAGAGAAAGACTGCCTGCGCGGATTGCTCTGTGGTCATAGCCCGACTGAAATTGCGCTGCGCCTGAATCGAGATGTCACCGGGTTACGAGTCAGCCTGTCCCGGGATGGACTTTATGACTATTTGGAAGTGCTGACCGAGCAGCGTCCTAAAAACTGGCAGCAAATCGCGTTTATTTTGGAGCGATCGGGCTATCGCTTGAACGCAGTGACTCTGTCTGCTGTACCGACTAAATCTGCGCCGCGGCAAGATCTAGCTGCCTATATCGATGTTTCGCGCTTTTACGGGCGATCGGCTGAACAGGCAACGCTGCACGCCTGGCTGACCGATTTCACAGTGCGAGTTGCGGCGATCGTTGGCATGGGCGGCATTGGCAAAACCAGTCTGGTTGCAAAATTAATTCAAGATAGTTTCAGCGATGCCTCGCTCGAAAAAGCTGGCGTTGAAGGGGTTCTGTGGCGATCGCTGCGGGATGCACCCCCGATCGGCGAGCTGGTTCAGGACATCCGGCAGTTTGTCACCGACTCAACCGAACTGACGATCACTAGCACGATCGATCAGCAAATCTCCCATCTACTTTCTGAGCTACGACAGCGACGGTTTCTAATTGTGCTGGATGACTGGGAAACGCTGTTGCAGGAAGGCGAACTGTCAGGCTACTGTGCCATTCAATATCGGGGCTATAGCCGCTTATTGCAACGATTTGCAGCAGAGCAGCATCAAAGTTGTCTGGTTGTCCTCAGCCGCGAACAGCCGATCGAGCTTGCTGCATTTGCCGGAGAACCCGTCGTTCAAAGCCTCAAACTGCGCGGCTTGCAACCTGCCGATGCCAAAACTCTACTCAACACACGCGGCTTCGCTGGACAGGAAGCAGGCTTATCGGAACTGGTCAGCATTTATCGTGGTAACCCTGCAGCCCTGAAACTGATCGGCGCGTTGATTCAAGACATTTGTGATGGGCAAGTGTCCCAATTTCTGGCGCAGACTTCGCTCGTTCTAGGCGACGTATTATCTAACCTGCTCGAACAGCAGCTCTCCAAATTGTCTGATGCCGAAAGAAACGTGATGTTCTGGCTTGCCATCGTTGGAAAACCCACCGCGATCGCCGACCTCAAACTCTTAATGAGCACCGAAGAACGATCGCACCTGCTCACCGCCCTCGGCTCCCTCTGGCGACGCTCCCTGATCGAAAAAAACACCGACACAAAACGACTCCTGCCGGAGAGTAATTGTCCTGCAACCGTTCCCCTTCACTCCTCTACCCCTTTACCCACCCTCTTCTCTCTCGAACCCGTTGTAATGAAATGCGTGCTGCATCAGTTGGTCGATGCGCTGTGGCAGGACGTTGAAACAGTCATCGAAGCCCGCTCGATTTCTCACTTAGGCATTCTCAAAACCCATCTGCTGCTAAAAGATGAAGAAACCTTTTCCATCACCCTGTATCACGTTCGCCGCATTCTCTATCGAGTTCGCGATCGGCTGGTGAGTACCTTCGCGGGGGATGTGGAACAGTTATCCGACCAGCTACAACAGATTTTAGGATGGCTCAAAGACCAACCGCCTGAAGCGATCGGCTATGCGGAAATTAACCTGACCAAGCTGTTGGAATTGATCAACCCATCGCAAGCGTCATGAGCGCCCTGATCGTGCTAGCTCCCGGAACCCTGCTGCATCACCGCTACGAGATTATCCGACCTCTGGGTGGCGGTGGCTTTAGTCAAGTGTTTGAAATCCGGGACGGGGATGCGACGAAGGTGCTGAAAGTTCTTGACCTCAAAGAGTTTTCGCGTTCACAGCAGCAAAAAGCGATCGAGCTATTTCGACGGGAAGCCACTTTTCTGAGCCAGTTTCACCATCGCGGTGTGCCCCAGGTTGAACCAGATGGCTACTTTGTCTGGCAGCGCGATCGGCTTGCCCCCCTGCACTGTCTGGTGATGGAAAAAGTTCCGGGCATCAATTTGCAGGAATGGCTCCAGCAGGGAAAACGGCTTTCAGCGCGAGAAGCGATCGACTGGCTGCATCAGTTAGTCGAGATCTTGATTCCTCTGCATCAGCAGCAGTTTTTCCATCGCGACATTAAACCATCAAACATTATGCTGCGTCCGGATGGTCAGCTGATGCTGATCGATTTTGGCACTGTGCGCGAGGTATCTGTCACCTACTTAGTGAAGCAGGAACAGCAGGAAACCGGAACCGCCATTATTTCCGCTGGATATACGCCCCCAGAACAGGCAGAAGGGCAGGCAGTTCCCCAGTCCGATTTCTTCGCGCTCGGACGAACCCTGGTCACGTTACTGACACGCAAACCGCCGATCGATCTCCCCGTTGATCCCCAGACCGGACAACTCCAGTGGCGCACTCTCACCGATGCCCTGCCGCCCCAATTTGCAGATTTGCTCGATCGTCTCATGGCTCCCTTTCCGGGGCAGCGTCCGCAGTCAGGCGAAATCATCCTGCAAACCATTCGACAAATCGAACGAAAACTCAACTGGGAACGACGGCTGCCTGTGCTGCGCCAGGTCGATCGCCTGCGTGCAAAGCTCGATCGTCGCCTGTTGCAACTCACTCCGCTCAAAACTGCGCTGCTGGTGGCGGTTCTGTCTGGTGGTTTCACCCTCTGGCAAAATCGACTCACAGTTTCGATTCAGTTCAATGATTGGGGACTTGATGCCCAAACTGCAAATGCCCCTGAGCTTGCCTGGTTGTCTTATCAGTTTGCGCTGTTATTCAATCGACAAAATGCTGCAACATTGTTTAACTTGGGCGATCTGTATGAAACGCAAAACAAGCTTGCTCAAGCGAGAGCTGCTTATGCCCAATCCATGATTGAAGACCTTGATACAGAACAGCGACCAGATGCTTACAACAATTTAGCAAGACTATATATTTTGAATCAGGAATATCATCGTGCCATTCTACTATTGAATGAAGGTCGGCACATTGCAAAAAGACCGATCGATCACTATGCGCTTCTAAAAAATTTGGGCTGGGCACAGCTTAAGCTTAAGCAATATGACGTTGCCCAAGAAGCGTTGAAAAATGCAGTTAAGATTGACGATAAACGAGGGACAGCCTATTGCTTAATGGGGCAAGTTTATGAAGAAATTAAAGATATACCAAACACGGTGAATGCCTATCGCAAATGTCTTCAATATGGCGATCGAAAAAATTCCGACGAACAACAATGGATGACGCACGCTCAACAGTTTTTAGAGTGAGTTAAACAGCCATGAACGATCGTTTTATTCAGGGTGCTGGAATTGCAGGCTTGCTGTTAGTGATTCCAACGGCAACGAGTCCAGGAATCTCTGCGGTGCGGGAACTCAACCCCGTCTCACCTCCGATCGAATCGACTGCAGAATATCTCATCGCCCAGTGTCGCACTGCTCGCACTGCCAATCCGCGCGGTCCCGAAGATGCCTTGATTCCCTACATCATTGAGCCTCGCAATTCGGCGGTTTTAAGCGATCGTCCCAATCTACGCTGGAATAAAGTGTTGGGCGTAACCCAGTACACGGTAACGCTGAAAAACGGAGACACAATCCTATGGACAAAACAGGTCGAGACGGATGCGATCGCCTATCCATCGGATGCTCCTGCCCTGCAACCCGGAATCAACTACACGCTAGAGGTGAAAACCAACACCGATCGCTCCTCCACCGAAGAAGACATCCAGACCACCTTCTACCGCCTGTCTGACCCTGAAGCCGATCGCATCCGCCAGGCAGAATCCCTGTTTAATAACACCTCCGAATCCACAACGCTGCTTAAAACCGATCTCTACATCGGCTCCGAACTCTACGCGGCGGCGATCGACACCCTCGAATCTCTAATCGAGCAAGGCAGCCAAAACCCGATCGTCTATCGCAAACTGGCAGACCTCTACGCTCAAGCAAACGTTAATTTGCGAGCCGAATCCTACTATCAGCAAGCAATTCCCCTCGCCTCTGGAAATCTGCCGGAGCAAGCCCGACTTCAGGCATCGCTTGGCGAAGTTTATATCCGGCTGGAATTGAGACCGCAGGCGATCGAATGGCTAA
>NZ_JACJOR010000355.1:0-10518 GCF_014695615.1 Leptolyngbya sp. FACHB-711 | reverse complement strand
CGCCTGAGGTGAGGCGGTGTTGATAGCGTGGGAGAGGGGCAATCAAGGGCATCGAGGGTGGGGCATATCGGAGGGTTGAAGGGAACTTGCAGGTTAAAGTCTGTTCAAAATACCGTATCAATACACCGTAAAGATGCAAGAAAATTTCGCTTTTACAAGCTTTGCCTGGTTAAGGTAGGGGGACGAATAACCGGATGTAAAATCTGACTACTGAGGCGATTCGGGCAATGAACGACAGTAAAGCCTTGTTTGACTACTGGTATGAGCAGGTTCGGCTGAAGAATCATGAGCTAGTTCAGGTTGCGGGACATGTTGAGACCTATAAGCTGCGCCACGAATGTACCAACTACGATGAGCTCCGCTTGAGCCGTGAAGTTCAGCTTTTAGAGGAGCCAGAGCGCAGCAAAGTTATTGCCATCATTAAATATGAATGCACAGCTAAAGTTTTACAGTACCGGGCAGGTCGGTTGCGCGATCGCGCTAATCAGCTTTCAGAAACTTGCGGTGAGCTAGAAACCCAAAAAACGAAGCTGCTTCGCTTGATTCAGGCATTGCAGGCAAAGCTGTTTGGCAAAGATAAAGAACTGGAGCAGTATAAAGCTCGCATTGCGATCCTGGAAGCCGAGAATGCAGCCCTTCAAGCCGATGCCGAGAATAGCCAGGCTGAAGTACAACTGCGAACAGAGCTAGAAAAGCTTCAGAAACAATACGATGCCGTTGAAAAGCGTAGGCGTGAACTTGCTCAAAACAACAAGAGTTTAGGCGGCAGAGTTGCCCATACGCAGCGTTATAAACGACAGCGAGATGAAGCAATGATTCAGGTGAAAGAGCTACGAGCGCAGCTTCAATCGCTCACCCATGAGAATCAGCAGCTCCGTGCTGAAAACGATCGGCTCCGTCTTGCTTTGAACAGGGTGGAGAATCAGGCAGCTCTCTAGAGCGAGGATTTTATTGTTATGAAACTTCAGGAATTAAAAGCAAAGGTCTACGAGCTAGCAGGGGTGACAACTCCTAAACCGCTCAAAGCAAAGTATGAGTCAATTAAAACGCTAGATTTGCGCCGTAAAGCCTCCTGGGAAAAAGCATTGGCAATTGTTCAGGAGCAGCAAAACAGCTTTGAGAACTGGGTAGAAAATCCGCCGGATGAATACCAAGAGCTATTTGCCCAGATTAAAACTGTCTCGGCAGACTACAGTGAAAAGCTTGAAAAAGTGAAGCAGATCGGGCAGGAAGTTGCTGTCATGGCTGACAGTCTTGAAGAACTTTCGCACGAGTACCAGGAAGAAGCCGATCGCCTCCAGCAAGAAGTGATTGCAGCCAAGCAAGCGGCGGAGCAGTCCCAGCTAAATTAGCCTGAAGTCGCCGAGTAGAACGGTTGCGATCGCGCTTCAGCTCCTAATTCTGCACAAAATCTCCTCTGACCCAGCCTGTCGCACCCGACTCAAACTGGACACTGTACCAGGTGTAGCCGTCTGCTCCCTGAGTGCGATCGACAATGCGAACCGGATCGCCTGCGTAAGCCGTGGTTTGAACCGGGGCATCAATATCAGCAGAGGCTCGGACGTTGATCGATGCGTCGGGATCGCTGGCAGTTAGGGTACTGGATTGAGAATTAGGCGATTGAGAGGATTGAGCCGTTTCAGGACTGGCTTCGGAAGTTGGGCGATTTGCGCTGGGCTGGGTGGTGCTATTGGGGGCTGAGGCAATGGAGCTGGGTTGGGCAGCGCTGTCGGAAGTTGTTCCGCCGGTTGGGGAACTGTTTGAAACTAAGTCCCCACGTACCCATCCGGTCACGCCTGCTACGGTTTGTACGTTATACCAGGTGTAGCCATCACTGCCCGAACTGCTGCTTAAAATTTGAATCGATTCGCCGCTACTGCCAACTTCCTGAACCGGGGCATCGACACTGGCACTGGTGCGAATGTTGATCGGCGATCCGTCGGCCGTGTTGAGTGTGCCGCTTCCGGTTGCCTGAGTTGCAGAGCTGGGCTGGGGCGAAGGAGAGGCGGCTGGGCTGGCGGTTGGGCTGGCGGTTGGACTGGTTGAAGGGTTGATGCCGGGGGTTGGGCTTTCGGATGCCTGGGCAACTGGCTGAGCGTCTACCGTGCCGCCAACAAGCTGAGCAAACTGCTGTGCCTTTTCATAGCTCGTAAAGCTGGCAACTTGAACGGTCGGCTCGCCTGTGATCGCCTGAATCGTGCCGATCGCATCCTGACAGTATTTGGCACGAATCTCGTCTAGATTGCCGCCTTTGATCACCACGGGATACCAGGTTGAGGTCGGAGTCGTTTCCCGATCGCTGCACGATGCCTGAGGAAAGCTAAACTCAGCAGGCGAGGCACTGGCAGAAGGACTGGCTGCGCTATCGAGGGGAACGCCAGGAGCATCGGCTCCTAGGTTGTAGCTGGGGCTGGCAACGCAAGAAGCTAACAATCCGGCGATCGTGACCGCAAAAAATCGCTTGCCAGTTTGACGGGGGGTTAACTGAGGAGCTAGCCGCGAGCAGCGAAGGCGAAACAAGTCGATCGAAGGAACAACCATAGAATGCCGTGACCTGCAAAGACGAAAGCGTTAGAACTAAACCAAAGCACCAATAGATTAGCAGTCCTCTGCAAAAATGGCGCAAGTCAGAAGGGAGATCACCCGTATTATTAAAATGAATCGGTTTATTGTAGTGCAATGCAAAAGCTTTTGATCACGGGCGCGAGTGGTTTTTTGGGATGGTATCTCTGCCAAGCTGCCCAAACCGATTGGGAAGTCTACGGAACCCATCATCGGCAGGCGGTCAATTTGGCAAAAGTTCACTCGCTGCCGATCGACCTCACCGATCTGGATGCCCTGAAATCGCTGTTTGCCACCGTTCGACCGGATGCGGTAATTCATGCGGCGGCAGTGTCTCGCCCCAAGGACTGTCAGGATGATCCGGTGCGATCGTACCAAACGAATGTGGTTGCTTCCTGTAATATTGCCGAGCGATGTGAAGCGGCGGGAATTCCCTGCGTGTTTACGTCTTCGGAGCTGGTGTTTGATGGGCTAAATCCGCCCTATCGAGAAGGCGATCCGGTCAGCCCAATTAATCTGTATGGCGAACAGAAAGTTGCTGCCGAATTGGGAATGCTCGATCGCTGTTCTCAAATGCTCGTTTGCCGGATGCCGCTGATGTTTGGCAATGTGCCCCATGCTGAGAGCTTTCTCCAGCCGTTTATCCAAAGGTTGAGATCCGGTGAGCGGCTGAATGTGTTTGTGGATGAGTTTCGCACGCCTGTTAGCGGAGAAGATGCTGCAAAAGGCATTTTGCAGATCATGGACAAAGTGCGGGGCAGGGTGCATCTCGGTGGGAAAGAGCGGCTGTCACGCTACAAATTTGGGCAACACCTGGTCGCAGCCCTCGATTTACCGGAGACGATGCTGAACCCCTGTCGTCAAGCAGATGTGCCGATGTCTGCCCCTCGCGCCCCGGATGTTAGCCTCGATAGTTCATTGGCGTTTAGCCTGGGATACAATCCGACTCCTGTAAAGGAAGCATTAGCACGGCTGCTGCATCCTGCTGAAGAATAAGGCGTTGAGCGATCGTCACTTCAGAAGCGAATCAAACAACAAATGAAACAAGGTAAACTTTTGTAAACAAATACTTCATCCTTACTCTTCATCTTTATCGCGACTGAAAGCCCATGATGACTCGCCGTACCTTGCTTCAGCTTCTACAAGCCTGCTGTTTTGCCCTGCTAGTTGCCCTCAGCCCCATCGCCCCTGCCTTTGCCCTGGGCGGACCTCAGCCGTCGATCGATCAGCCTGCGCCCGACTTTACCTTGCCCACCAACAGTGGAAACGGCACAATTTCCCTCAAGGACTATCGCGGCAAATGGGTCGTAGTCTACTTTTATCCTAAGGATTTCACCCCCGGCTGCACGCTAGAGGCACAGCGATTTCAGCGGGATCTGCCTAAGTACAAAGCGCGAAACACAGAAATTCTCGGCATTAGTGCCGATGATGTGGATTCTCACACAGAGTTTTGCGACTCTGAAGGGCTAAAGTTCCCTCTGCTTGCGGATACCGATGGAGCTGTGAGTAAAGCCTATGGCTCCTGGCTAAGTCCAATGTCGCTGCGTCATACTTATCTGATTGATCCAAACGGGATTTTGCGCGATCGATTTCTGGGCGTGAGTCCCGCACTCCATAGTCAGGAAGTGCTGGCGCGACTGGGAGAGCTGCAATCTGCCTGACCAGGATGATTTTCACAATGCTCGATTATCCCTTTGGGGAACTGCAAAATAAACGCATGGCTCGTTTTCGACAAAAGCTGATGATATGGCTGAGCGTCCTGCTGCTAACAACCTGCTTTTTTGCCCAGCCGTCGCTTGCAGCCTATGATGTCATTGCGAATCATCCCGATGAGCCGTTTCGCAGCGTTTTGTTTCGCTCGAAGCAGAGTTTGCGCGATCGATCGGGCAATTCCTGGCAGGTCGTGGTGTTTCGCTACGGCAGTCCCGAAGGATTAACCCCTGTGACACTGAGACTTGTTGGGTTTCCGGGCATTGTTACATTTCGCCATCCTCAAGATCTAACCCTCACCAGCGAAGCCAGAAGCTGGCAGGCAGCAGAGCGACCCACCCCCCAAACTGCCGTGCCAAACGTGGGAGAGTACGACCTGACGAAGATCGTGCAGCAGTTGCCAATTGGAGGTTCCCTCAAACTGCGGCTGCCCCTGGACGATCGTTCTGAGGTTTTACGGGTTCCAGGTTTTGTTGTGCAGGAATGGCAGCAGGTCGCTAGGGCAGAGCCTTAAACACTCCTGATTTGAAGCTTGATTTAAGTTAGAGGAATTCTGGGTAGTATAAGTTAGGCATGGAGATTGCTAACCCCTCCCATCACCTGCCCGGTTGCCGCACTTTCGGAGCCGTTTCTCAGAATTGTGGCTGATTTCATTATCCTCTTCGATCGCAACTTCTCATGCAGACTGCTGCGTTTAGTGAACTATTTCCTCTGTTTAATGCCGCCAGTCCAGAGACGATTGAGTGGCTGATGTCCAATACGGTCGAGCATGAGTATCCGACCGATCGTGCAGTGCTGATGGAAGATGCCTGGGGCAATGCCGTTTACTTTGTTGAATCGGGATGGGTCAAGGTGCGTCGTCACGTCGGGGGAGGGTTTGTGACGCTGGCGATCCTAGGACGCGGAGACTTCTTTGGTGAGATGGCAATTCTGGACGAGTCGCCGCGATCGACCGATGTAATTGCCCTGTCTTCGGTCAAGCTGCTCAGCATCTCAGCTCAGCGATTTATCCAGACGCTATTTCGCGACTCCCAGCTTCATCACCGAATGCTTCAGCTCATGGTACGACGGCTGCGGCAAATGAATGTCCGCTTTCAGCTTCGGCATCAGCCCCCTGCCATCAAGCTTGTGAATACACTGGTATCACTAGGTGAGCATTACGGAACTGCCACTGAGTACGGCATCGAGGTTCTTAATATTCCCTTTAAAGATCTGGCAGATGTGAGCGACATTACGGTTGAAGAAGCTGCCAAAATCATGGAAAAGCTGCACGCTAAAGGCTGGATCAGGGTTGTGCCTTCTCGCAATGCGATGTTTCTTACGAACATGAGGCAGCTGGCTCATCTGGCAGGCAGAACTCAGTAAGTCATACAGCAAGTCATACAGCAGGTCAGTGGTCATCACCGCGAAGACGTACTACACTCAAACCACACCCTATCGTGAGTTCTCAAGATGACCGGAGTGACTGAAACGCGCCCTGTGGCTCGATCGCGTACTCATCTGACGCTGCACTATCAGGTGGCGATGCCGCAGCCGACTAATCATCTATTTGAAGTAGCGTTACGGGTGCAGGGCTGGCAGGCGGACGTACTGGATCTGAAAATGCCCGTCTGGACTCCCGGCTCGTATCTGGTGCGCGAGTATGCCCGTCATTTGCAGGATTTTGCGGCAGAAGCTGACCCGTCTTCGATGGCAGCAGGAAGCGATCGCCCGCTAAGCTGGCGCAAGGTGAGCAAAAATCACTGGCAAATTGATACCGCAGGCGTTTCAGAACTCACGGTGCGCTACCGCATCTTTGCCAACGAACTCACGGTTCGCACAAATCATTTAGATGCGACGCACGGCTATTTCAATGGGGCAGCCCTTTTCTTTTACGTCCCCGGCTACGAGAAGCAGCCTTTGCAGGTGACGATCGTTCCCCCTCACGCCGACTGGCAAATCGCCACCCCCCTACCACTGATGACCGGGCAGGAAAACACCTTTGAAGCGAAGGATTTTGACACGCTGGTCGATAGTCCGTTTGAGGTGGGACAGCAGGAGCGATACGAATTTGAAGTGCTGGGCAAACCGCATCACTTTGTCGTTTGGGGACAGGGCAATATTGAACCCGATCGGGTGATTGCTGACACGAAGAAAATTATTGAAACCGAAGCGAATCTATTTGGCGGTCTGCCCTACGATCGCTATCTGTTTCTGCTGCATCTCACGTCTCAAGGCTTTGGCGGATTGGAACACAAGAATTCCTGTTCGCTGATTTATTCCCGATTCGGCTTCCGCTCAGACGATCGCTATCACCGCTTTATGCAGTTGGTGGCGCACGAGTTTTTCCACCTGTGGAACGTGAAGCGAATTCGCCCCAAAGCGTTGGAAGTGTTCGACTACGAGCAGGAAAACTATACGCCATCGCTCTGGTTTAGCGAAGGGACGACCAGCTTTTACGATCTGGCGTTTCCGTTCCGGGCAGGTCTCTACGACGCGAAAACTTATCTGAGTGAGCTGAGCAAGGAAATTACCCGTTACCTCACCATCCCCGGACGCAATGTGCAGCCCTTGAGCGAGTCGAGCTTTGATGCCTGGATCAAGCTTTACCGCCGCGATAACAACAGCGACAACTCACAGATCTCTTATTATCTCAAGGGCGAAATGGTTTCGCTGCTGCTGGATCTGCTAATTCGCGCTAAACACCACAACCAACGATCGCTCGATGATGTAATGCGGCAACTCTGGCAGCAGTTCGGCAAGGATGAAATTGGCTTCACTCCAGAACAGCTTGAGTCTGTGATTCAGACGATTGCGGAAGAGGATTCAACCGACTTTTTCAATCGCTTCCTGCACACCGTTGAGGAACTGCCCTTTGATCAGTATCTGGAACCCTTTGGACTGCGGCTCCAGCCCGAAGACACCAGTGGACATCCGCCGTTCCTCGGACTGACCGCCAAATCTGAACACGGGCGCGAGATGATCAAATTTGTGGAAAGCAACTCTCCGGCGCAGCAGGCAGGCATTGACCCCGATGATGAGCTATTGGCGATCGATGGCTTACGAATTAAGGCAGATCAGTTAGGCGATCGGCTAAAGGATTACCGAGCAGGGGACTTGATTCAGGTGACGGTGTTTCATCAGGATGAGCTGCGAACTCGTACCGTGACATTGGCGGCTCCGCGTCCGGCAAGCTATCGACTCGTGGCAATTGATTCTCTTTCTCAGACACAAAAGAAACTGCTGCACGGTTGGTTAGGCGTTGAGACAATTTAGGCAGAAACTCAGGATTGCTCCGGTTCAATCCCAAGTTCTCAAAGTGGGACGGCGAAGTCATCGCATCGTTTAGCAACGCCTGTTGTGCTGAGCAGTGAAGCTGAATCCTGTCCATCCCGTCTTGTCTATAAAATTCTGTCTATAAAAATCTTGTCTATGAACTTGTCTATAAAAAGAGCAGCCCCGAAACTCAGGACTGCGGCTTAGGTGCATAAGGAGCGCACTTTTGATACCTTACGCGCTTTAGAGAGACGATCGCCTTCAGTTACAGTTTTTGATACGCCAAAGATTCGCCTAATTTTTTACGAGTTTGTCAAGAGGGTGTCGGGAACTTCTGCAAATTTCTCTGGTCTAAGAAGGCATGAGCTGAACAAATGGCTAATGCTTCAAAGCCCCGTGTAGAGCAGATTTATACCATCTCACAGGTAAGCTTCGATCGCATCCAGCACAGCCGTTCTGTCACAAGAATTCACGATTCGCATCCCAAAAGGACATTCAATCATGTCACGCTTTCACGCATGGCAGTCGGGTACTGCCGTTTTGTCCGCTTTCGCTGTAATTGCTGGTGCTGCTGCACCAATCGTCATGCAGGCTCCGGCTCAGGCACAAGTTGCTTTTTCTGATGTTTCGTCGGATTATTGGGCACGTCCCTTTATTCGAGAACTTGCCAATCGCGGGATTTTGAGCGGTTTTCCAGACGGCACATTTCGCCCGAACGATCCGGTGACTCGCGCTCAGTTTGCGGCAATGGTGCGTCAGGCATTTCGTCGATCGCCCGTTCGGGAAGCCGCCAGCTTTATGGATGTTCCGTCAGACTACTGGGCATCCGCAGCAATTCGAGATGCCTACACCACGGGCTTTCTTTCGGGTTATCCAGGCAATATTTTCCGTCCCGATGAGTTTATTCCCCGTGCCCAGGTTCTCGTTTCGCTGTCCAATGGCTTAGGCTACAATGCGGCGAATGCAGTCGATAACACGCTGCGAACCTACAACGATGCAGGCTCAATTCCCGACTGGGCAAAAAACAGCATTGCGGCTGCAACTGAAAAGAAAATTGTGGTGAACTATCCCGATGTGCGCGCGCTGAATCCGAATCGATCGGCGACTCGTGCTGAAGTGGCAGCCTTTATCTATCAGGCGTTAGTCAGTTCGGGTCAGGTTTCTGCAATTCAGTCGCCCTATGTGGTGGGTCAAACGGGGACAACTACCCCGCCTGTAACGGGAGGTGTGCAAATTCCCACCGGAACCACAATTCCTGTTCGCTACAGTGAGGCAGACAAGATCTACATCTCACCTGAAGAGCCGGAACCCGTGCCTCTGACGCTCACCGTGGGCAGAGACATCGTGGCGCAAAACGGCAGAGTCTTGATTCCTGCAGGCAGTCTCGTTTCGGGTGAACTGCGAGCCGTACAGGGCGGGGCACAGTTCTTTTCCCGGGAAGTGATTTTGACGAATGGGACCCGTTTACCGATCAGTGCGTCTTCGTCGGTCGTCACCAACACCGAAACCGTCAGACGGGGTGCAAACTTGCTGGAACTCCTGGCAGGAGCCGCCCTGGGAGCTGGAGCTGCTGCTGGAATTGCTGCTGTAACAGGAGATGAAGCAATCGCCACTGAAGAAGTGCTGGGCGGTGGAGCGGCGGGCGCATTAGCCGGACTGTTCCTGGGACGCAATCGAGTAACGCTGCTGTCGATTAGCCCGAACACCGATCTCGATCTACGGCTGACTTCTCCGCTAGCGGTGCAATAACTCAAAACGAGGGGGTAATCGCTCATCTCCTGACAGGGAGAATGTGAAGCACTTACCCCTTCAGAAAGCTGCGAAGTGATCGCCTCTCTTTCTGTTCCACCCAACCTCCTGTATGAATCAATTCATGCTGGAGGTTTTATTGCTGAGCGTGAATTCTATATCAACGCTAGATAAACAGCAGCAGTGCAGCATATCCGGTTGCCCCGAAAGCAAATGTCCAGAAACGGCTATCTCGCTCTTCGGGGAGTTCTTCTTTCAGCACGTTCAGCACGATTCCGCCTGCCAGAAAGGAAAACAGCAGCGCGATCACCGCGTGGGGAACTTCAGAATGACTGCCGATCGCCCAACCTGCAATCACGGTAGCGGCTAAAATCCAGCGTCCAATTTTGACGTAAGCCTTTTTGTGGTGCTGGTGTAAGCCGTAATCATTCACCACAAAATGAAGTGCCATTGCAAAACTAAACAGTAACAGGCTGGCATATCCAGGTTCTTCTCGATGCAGGAGCAGATAGCCAATGAGCAAGTTATACAGCCCAAACGAAACGATGTGTAGCCAAAAGACTTTTGCCTCTGTTACATCTCCATTGCCCGCTTCTTGACTACGCTGACGCGAGATTTTTGCCACCCGTTCTAATCCATAAAACATCGCCAATCCAAGCAACGCCATTAAATAGACATGGTGTTCTAGAAAGGCAAGCTTTTCAGGAACGCTGTCCGGCAAAGTGGTTTGAAAGTGGCTCAAGTCCGGCAGAATGTGGACAAACACATAAGCGACCGACACCCCGCTGCCGAACGAGAGCCAACGACTTCGTGGCGTGATATCTAGAAAACGAAGCCGATAAGCAAAAATGTGAACCAGTGCCAGTCCGATCGCCAGTAGCCCAGCTAACGGAATCAGAGTTGTACTTGGAATTTCAGCGTCTAAAGCCAGAATAATCACAGTAGAAAACTCCTGGCGTTCCTAGAGCAGCAGTTAGCGAATCTTCAGCAAAGCAATCGATGTAGCGATCGGGCTTCCTCTTAAAGGCAATTGGTTTGCAGCGTTTCTATGTCTTGTCGTCAAAGTAGTCAAAGCAGTCCAATTTTTCCTCGCTCTTGTGGGGGATCTCAAGCAAGTCTCACCGTTCCCTGTCGCAGGATTTTCCAGCCGATGCCTGTCCACTTGACGACGGTTGAAGGCAAGCCAGAGCCAACCATCGCATCCGGGTCTTGGGTCTGAGCAAGCTGCTGTTCGATCGCCCG
>NZ_JACJOR010000354.1:0-7311 GCF_014695615.1 Leptolyngbya sp. FACHB-711 | reverse complement strand
AAGCGATCGTCCAGCAGACTGCAATGGAAATCGCTGCCTATCTTCGCACGATTTATTCCGACCCCGACGACAAGCTGCTTGGACCTGCCCCCGCCTCGATCGCCCGTGTTGCCAATCGCTATCGCTGGCAACTTTTGCTCAAGCTCACGCCCGACTCCCAGATGAGGCTTGATTTTGCTGGACTGCGATCGGTTTGTCCTACCGGAGTGAGCTTAACAATCGATGTGGACCCGCTGAACTTCCTGTAGTCGAACTGTAGTCGAAAATTTCAAAAAGCGACAAAAACAAAAAAGGGAGCGTTATGCTCCCCAATGACCTACTCTTCTGACCTTAACCAAGACGATAGAAGTGCGTTACGACTTCTTTTTCTGCCGTCGCTTCGCTGCTAAAACTGCCTTATCTACAGGAAAACCCGCAACCGGGATCACCTGATACTTCCGCTCCTCTTCAAGCCGCCTTAGCTCGGTGTAATCGACCCAGTGAATACAGTCTACTGGGCAAGTGTCGATAGCCTCCTGAATCACCTCTTCTGAATCGCCATCCTGCCGAATGACGCGAGAGCGACCGTGATCGGGTTCGATATAGAACGTGTTGCGGGCAACATGGGCGCAGTGCAGGCAACCAATGCAGGTTACTTCGTCCACATAAACCCCTCTTTGACGAACTACGCCGCCCAATTCGGGTTCAAGTCCAGTTCGCTCAGGCGCATCTCGAAGCTGTCCCCCCAGCTCGGGCTCAAAACCGCTTGGAGCGGAGGAGTCAGTCGGGAGGCTATCAGAAGACCAAGCCGCAGACATCGGAGAAAATTCAGTCATCGCATCCGCACTCAAGAAAGAACTCGCGGAAATTAGGATTGTGCCTCGAAACAATTAAACGGCTGCGCCAGCAGTCCAACGTTGCAGCACCAGACGAATCGAGCCATCTTGGTTTTGCTGCTGTTCGGTCAGCTGAAAGCCTTGCCGAGCGGTTTCCTTCATTACTGTGTGGTAAGCATATCGCTGCGTTACCCTCTTCAAAAAGCCTTCAACCGAAAGCGGCTGCCGCCAGTATTGCAGGTCAGCGACCAATTCATACTGAGCATCATTCTGGCTAAAGCCGATGTCGTAACCGTTGTCTTGCTCGATCACAACATCAGCTGTCCGGCTCTGCCCACGATAGCCGCGAACAGGCTGTGGACCAGCTTTCCACTCGATTCCCAGATCGGTCAACGCCGACTGAAGCGAGGTCAGATCACGAATTTGGGTTTTGATTTGGCTAAAGTGAGACATGGGTAACTTTGTATAAAATCGTTTGGACTATGGTTTGGACTATTGCTTGAACGGCAAAAGCGGATCTACCACTCGCCGAAAGTGGTTTGAGCTTGAGCAGAAATCGATTGCTGCACAGGCTGAGCATAGTATTCCGAGGTCGTTTCTTGACTGATAACCTGACCAAGCTGAGCTTCGATCGCCGCTGTCACTTCGGCACAGGAGGCTCCAATAATCCCAGTCACCTTTTCTTGAACGCGACCATCTGGATGAATGATGAATTCCAGCGTCTCCATTCGACCCTATCCGCTTTCAAAAGAACCATTCGAATGAGATGAACTAGCCTGCGCTGTCGATCGCTAACCGCCAGCAGCCCACTAAAGTTGCCATAAACCTATCGGCTACCCAACTCAGCACCAAGCTTCATCAAAGTTGACCAAACCAGGAAATCTGAGTTGAAACGTAAGAAATATTAGTAGACCCTTGAGGCTTTACTTCAACTCTTTAAGTTAGTTTCGCTTAACTCCTCATAGCAGTCAAGGATACCTAGAGATAGAAAAATTAATCTCATTACCTCTACCTTTCTAGAGAACTCAAGAACCTTAAAGAATTGTTAAATTACGTAACGCTCGTTAGAAGCTGAATTACTCCAATTTTCAGGAGCATCTCAGTTTTGCCCTTATAGTCCTCAGAACTCCCTATCGCTCGACTGATAGGAATGCTCCTACTTTATAGAAATATGTCTATGACTTCAGCGACTAAAAATATAGATTGGATCCGCAAAGCGGCGGTTTATTCTTCAAGATTAGATGCCTCTGCGGTTGGTAGAGTAAGGCTTTCATCTTCAAGGGCATAGACCGTTTGCATAACATAGGGTAAACCTGCGCCGCGCAGTCCACGCCGAATGCGATCGGGTGTTTCTGGAAACAGCACAAACAGAGGGTAGCTCTCGTTAGATCCCTCGCTGAGCAAATGAGCTTCTTGCTCTGACATCACCCATTCACAACCCGGATCAAGCAGAATTTGGGTTTTGCGCCAGCGACTCAGCATATCAGAAAAATCTTCGGTAGGACGGTGAATAAAGACAATCACTTCGCCACCTGCTTTGATCCGCCACTCTGGGTCGCACATCAGAATCGCCAGATCGCAGGGTAACTGAGCTGTCTGACTAGAAGAAGCGGTTGAGTCGCCCACCGTTGCCGCTCGAGTTCGCGTCCGAATTAGGGGCAGAGGCAGCGTAATCACGCTTTCATCCGGTCGTCGCATACTGGGAATCATTTCTAGATAAGGGCGATGCTGCTTCAGCAACTCGATCGCCCCCCGCCGATCGCTACATTCCGCCAGAAGTTCTTCGTATTGAGCTTGTTTAACAGGCATAGGCTTGGGCAAAGTCTCAGCAACAAAAGTTTCAGCAACAACAATGCCCCATAAAGGGGCAGAAACCGATTGCATTGATGACGATACGAAAGCAGAAGGTTAGCCTTTAATGGCATCCATCACGCTGAAGATGGGTAGATACATTGCAATCAGAATCGAACCAACCATTCCCCCTAACACCACGATCATAATCGGTTCCATGATGCTGGTGAGTGCTTTTACGGCTTGCTCGACTTCATCTTCATAGAAGTCTGCGACCTTCATCAGCATGGTATCAATTTCCCCGGTTTCTTCCCCAATGCTAATCATCTGAATCGCCATAATCGGGAAAACCTGCGCTCGCTGGAGGGCAAGACTGATCATGCCGCCCGTCTGGACTTCCTGCTTTGCTTCATCAACTGCATTAGCAATGACCTGATTTCCTGCGGTATCGCGCACAATCTCCAGAGCAGTCAGAATCGGAACCCCCGAGCGCGACAGAGCACCAAAGGTACGGCAAAACCGCGCTGTCGCCGTCTTCTGCACTAGATCACCAAACAGCGGCATCTTCAGGAAGAAGCGATCCATTGTCACCCGCCCAACTTTAGTGTTGTAGTACTGTCGGTATGCAAAAGCGGCGGCAAAAATCGCAGCAACCAGCAGCAGCACATAGGGACTTCTCAGAAATTTGCTAATCCCAATCATAAATGCCGTGAAGGGGGGTAGCTGCGCTCCCAGTTCATCAAAAATGTTGGCGAAGATGGGCAGCAGAAAGATACACATTCCCAGGAAAATAATCGTTGCCAGAGTACCAACGGCGATCGGATAAGTCATCGCTGACTTAATCTGGTTTTGCAGTCGTGCCACATCCTCTAGCAGCTTTGCCAAGCGGTTCATGACTTCGTCGAGTACCCCGCCGACCTCGCCCGCCTGCACCATACTCACGTACAACCCATCAAAACAACTTGGGTGCTTTCGCATGGCGTCCGAGAGATTGGTTCCCTGCTGCACATCTGCACTGACTTCCTGAAGGGCTTTTTTCATTTTGGGGTTAGGGCACTGATCAGACAGCACCCCCAGCCCTCGAACCAATGCAACACCTGCATTAATCAACACCGCGAACTGTCGCGAGAAAACCGCTTTATCCTTCACCGTCACACTGGTCATGGCGGTTTGGATGTCTTCTAGCTTAAAGGTGCTGAGCTTTTCAAGCAGCCCTCGATCCTCGGTCAATTCCTGCACGAACAAACCCCGCTCCCGCAGAGCTGTCCGGGCATCGCTGGGAGACTCAGCGACAATGCGTTCACGTTTGGGATTGCCTTTCGTATCTCGCGCTCGAACAACGTAGGTAGGCATAGTTCGCAACCAAATGAAATGACAAGGATTGAGCGTTTCGGCTCTGCTCAGTCCTGTTGATCCTACCCTGTTCTATTCATTTGACTGACAGGGGGAGATAATTTGCTAAATCAGGACTGGGGAAAGCCTAGAACGGCCGGGGCATCAAGAAGCGTGATTAGTGAGCCGCAGCCATTCCTGACTTTGCAGATCCCGCAGGCGGCGCACCAATCAATCTCTGAAGTTCATCGGGTCTAGAGGTTTTAGACATGGCAGATTCAAAAGAAATCAACCCAGACTTATACTGATCCGCCAGTACTTTCTCCAGGGTTTGCATTCCCAGCTTACCGCCCGTCTGAATGGCTGAATAAATCTGAGACGTTTTGCCCTCGCGAATCAGGTTTGAAATCGCAGGCGTCACGACCATGATTTCCTGTGCCATGACTCGTCCAAACTCATTGGGTTTAGGATTTTTGCGCGGTACAAGAGTTTGGCTAAAGACCGAGACTAGAGAGTTTGAGAGCTGAACTCTCACCTGCTGCTGCCGCTCGGCCGGAAACACGTCGATAATTCGGTCAACGGTTTGAGCCGCCGAACTGGTGTGCAGCGTTCCAAAAACCAGGTGTCCGGTTTCCGCCGCTGAGATAGCCAGAGAAATGGTGTCTAGATCGCGCATCTCACCGATCAGAATGATATCGGGGTCTTCCCGCAGAGCCGCCTTGAGCGCATTGGCAAAACTCTTGGTGTCCTCGCCGAGCTGGCGCTGGTGAACAATGCTTTTGATTGGCTCATAGACAAACTCGATCGGGTCTTCGATCGTCAGAATATGCTCTGCTCTGGTGCGGTTAATCAGATCGATCATGGCTGCTAGGGTTGTTGTTTTCCCGGAGCCAGTTGGTCCTGTCACCAGGATCAGTCCTCTTGGCTTTTCTGACATCTCGCGCACCACATCTGGCAAGCCCAGCTTATCGAAGTTCGGAATTTTCGAGCTAAGTGCCCGCAAGCAGGCGGCATAGGTTCCCCGGTCTTTGTAGACGTTGACCCGAAACCGCGCCAGTCCCTTCACACCATAGGAGCAGTCCAGCTCCCAGTTTTGCTCCAGGTTTTTGCGCTGGGTATTGTTGAGCATACTGAAGATCAGTCGCTGGCATTGATCTGCGGTCATTGGCTCATCGCCGATCGGAGTTAATTTACCGCTAATTCGGAAGTAGGGCGGAACCCCGGCGGACAGGTGCAAATCAGAGCCACCCATCTCGATGAGCTGTTCCATCAAATCTTCGATCATTAACTCCATGTGGTTATCTCCGTGATTGATGTGCGTCTACTGGCAAGTCTTTGTAATTCAGCCGGGGAAAAGGGCAGCAATTAATCCTGGAAGCGAGGCGTGGTGCAGTAGGGGCAGTCCAGCCACTCGATTTTTAAGTCTGCGGTACAGCAGCGACAGGTCAGAGAAGTTTTGCGTTTTGCCTTTAGCTCTGCTTCCAAACCTGAGTCCGTAAATGTGACCCGCTCAACTTCTTCCAGCGTGGTTGATCCCTGCCGCACCAAATTTAAACTGTAGGCTAGCAGCGTCTTCATTCCTTCTTCGACCGCAGCTTCCTTAATTCGTTCGGTGGGTGCGCCTTCGGTAACCAGGGTCTGGATTCGCTCGGTCACCCGCATCACTTCATAGACCCCGCAGCGTCCCTTGTAGCCCACGCCGTGGCAGGTAGAGCAGAGCGTTCCGGCGACTCTAGCTTGCTGCACTTCCTCATGGCTTAGACTGGTTGCCCGATACAGCATCAAGTCAGGCTCCGCCGAACTCGACAGCCCAAAGCGAGAAAGCTCTTCTGGCGTGGGGTGGTACGCAACCCGGCATTCAGAACAAACGCGACGCATCAGACGCTGTGCCAGGACGCCAATGAGCGAACTGGATACCATAAAGGACTCTACGCCCATTTCTTCCAAACGAGCCACTGCGCTTGCAGCATCGTTGGTGTGCAGCGTGGTTAAAACCAGGTGTCCGGTCAAGGCTGCTTCGATCGCCGTTTTTGCGGTTTCCTTGTCCCGAGTTTCACCCACTAGAATCACATCCGGGTCCTGCCGCAGAAATGCCCGCAGAATGGAGGCAAAATCCATCCCTTTTTCGCGAATCACCTGCACCTGAGTCAGACCGGGAAGCGAGTATTCGATCGGGTCTTCGGCAGTGCTGATGTTAACGCCCGGATCATTTCGCTCTGCCAAAGCCGAGTAGAGCGTTGTTGTTTTTCCTGAACCCGTTGGGCCTGTCACCAGGATCAGTCCGAAGGGACGCGAAACCATTTCTTGAACGATCTGCAGCGTTTCCGGGTCGGTGATTAGCTTGTCGAGTCCGAGCTGAGTTGCCGAGTTGTCCAGAATTCGTAGACAGATTTTCTCGCCGTAGCGACTGGGCAACGTGTTGACCCGAAAATCGACCTTGCGATTGTCGAACAAGCGGCGAATTCTACCGTCCTGCGGCACTCGGCGTTCGGCAATATCCAGGTTCGCCATGATCTTGAAGCGGGCAGTCAGTGCCGGGATGATTTTCTTTGGCAAAGGCTCTAATCCCTGACGCAATACCCCATCTTTGCGAAAGCGAATGCGGAGAAACTCTTCCTGTGGCTCAACGTGAATGTCAGAAATGCCATCCTGCAAGGCTCTCGCCAAAATTTTGTTTGCTAGAGCAACGATCGGTGCAGCCTCCGGGTCTTGAAGTGCTGCATCCAGGTTTGCCTCAGCATCATCAGCGGTGTCTTCCAGATCCAGATATTCCAGGTTTTCGATATCGCCTTTGACATCGACTTTGGACTCCAAATCAAGCTGCTTCTGGCGTTCGACCTGCTGATCCAGGTATTGGGAAATGAGACGCTGATAGTCTTCGGTCGTGATGACCATGCGCTGTAACGCTAAGCCCTGCGGTCGCAAAATGCGGTTCAGGTCGTCCTGCGCTGCTAGGTCATCCGGGTTGACCATTGCCACCAGCACAAAGGGTGGATCATCGCTGCGCGAAAGAGGAATGAATCGATAGCGACGGCACAGATCAACCGGAATGAGCGATTCAATGAGCTGGCCAATCTGGGTGGTATTGATCTGGCTGAGTTCCGGGTCGAGGGACTCAACGCCGTAAAGAATTTTCAGCTCGAAAAGCTGCTGCTTCTTATACTGGCGAATCAGATCGGGCGGTAAAGCCTGACCCGTCAATGTCATCAGCACATCGGTTAGCGGTTTACCCGATTTCCGGCTCTCTACCAGAGCTTGCTGCATTTGCTCAGTATTGACGTAGCCGGACTGAACCAGCTTATTGCTGAACGGGGAAAAGTTGTGCTGGACGACCAGGGCACGCCGCTGCGATGAGGAGTTTGCCATAGGCTGA
>NZ_JACJOR010000353.1:0-4075 GCF_014695615.1 Leptolyngbya sp. FACHB-711 | reverse complement strand
CCCTATGGAATCACCGGTCACATTGAACCCGTAGCACCAGCGTGGGGACCTGAAGGATTTAACCCCTTCAATCCAGGCGGCATTGTCGCTCACCACATTGCCGCAGGTGTTGTCGGTGTGATTGCGGGTTTATTCCACCTGACCGTCAGACCACCGGAGCGGTTATTTAGAGCGCTGCGGATGGGGAATATTGAAACCGTACTGTCTAGCAGTATCGCAGCCGTCTTCTTTGCAGCCTTCGTGGTCGCAGGAACGATGTGGTACGGCAGCGCAGCAACCCCGATCGAACTCTATGGACCGACTCGCTATCAGTGGGATAGTGCCTACTTCCAGCAAGAAATCGATCGCCGCGTTCAGGCAAACGTTGCTGATGGCGCAAGCCCCGAAGAAGCCTGGTCTGACATTCCTGAGAAGCTCGCGTTCTACGACTACATTGGCAACAACCCCGCGAAAGGTGGTTTGTTCCGTACTGGTCCGATGGACAAGGGTGATGGAATCGCTGAAGGCTGGCTCGGTCACGCTGTCTTTAGAGATGGCGAAGGTCGTGAGCTGAGCGTTCGCCGGATGCCTAACTTCTTTGAAACTTTCCCGGTTATCCTGACAGATAAAGATGGCGTTGTCCGGGCAGACATCCCCTTCCGTCGTGCAGAGTCTAAGTACAGCTTTGAGCAAGTTGGCGTAACCGCTAGCTTCTACGGCGGTGAACTGAATGGACAAACTTTCTCTGATCCGGCAGTGGTGAAGCGATTTGCTCGTAAAGCACAGCTCGGCGAAGGGTTCAAGTTTGACCAGGAGACCCTGAACTCAGACGGTGTGTTCCGCACCAGTCCTCGCGGTTGGTTTACCTATGGGCACGCCGTGTTCGCGCTGCTGTTCTTCTTTGGACACATTTGGCACGGCTCTCGGACACTATTCCGCGACGTATTTGCAGGTATTGACCCGGATCTAGCAGAAGAGCAAGTCGAGTGGGGCTTTTACCAAAAGCTGGGCGACAAATCGTCCCGTCGCACCACACCCATCTAGTCGAAGTCTAAGTAGCTGGAGCGCGGCAGGTTTGGTATTGATTCATCCTTGTCGCCTCTAGCTTTCCTCGATACAGTACGGTCGAATCGGACGGCTAAATCAATCACTGAATAGGAGGAATTCCACAATGGAAAGCGTTGCATACATTCTGATTCTGGCGTTGGCAATCTTTGTTCTGTTCTTCGCGATCGCATTTCGTGAGCCACCGCGCATCACCAAAGACTAATTTCGATCGCTGTGATTTTTCGCGAGCAGCAATCTACGCTTTAAATAGCAATTCGATATTCCTGAGCAGTACGCTTGATCGGGTCTGAAGCCCTTAAATCGAGTTAACTCGCTCAGGTTTTATCGTTTTTATAAATGCAGTATGATGGCTGTATGTAGCATCACTTCCTAATGAATTAGGAATACTTTTGTTGTTAAATCTGCCTAACATTGCGGAGGACGTTTGCCATGCGATGTCCATTTTGCCAGTTTCCAGACAACCGGGTTTTGGAGTCGCGTTCAGCAGAATCTGGGCATAGCGTTCGCCGCCGCCGAGAATGTTTAAGCTGCAATCGCCGCTTCACAACCTATGAGCGAATTGAGTTTGTTCCGATCGTTGTCATTAAGCGCAACGGGGAACGGGAATCCTTCGATCGATCGAAAGTTTTAAAAGGCGTCATGCGAGCTAGTGAGAAAACAGGTTTATCTCCGGCTCACCTGGAGAATCTGGTCGATGAAATTGAGATGGAGCTTCAGCAGCGATCGATTCGTGAAGTCACCAGCAATGAAATTGGAGAACTGGTGCTTAAGCATTTGCAGCAACTAAATGAGGTTGCCTATATTCGATTTGCCTCGGTGTATCGGCAGTTTCAGGGCATTCATGATTTTATTGAAACCCTAAATCAGCTTCAGACCGGATCGTTAAAAAGCAAGCGGGAAGGCAGCCTGAGTCTGGAAAGCGATAATTTTGCAGAGTCTAATTCAATGAATCAACCTCAAGAACCGACTTCTCCAGCCCTCAACTCTGTGCCTCGGTGATCTCGCCTGAAGGAGGGTCTTTAAAGAGCCTTCCTTTAACGCTTTTCTCTCCCACTTCACCATTTTAGGCAAGTCAGTGAAGGGAGGGTATGATCCTGCCCAAAATGAGCTATGATTATCTGTCTAGGGTCTAGCACGGAAGATAGCATCTTCCAAACTTTTTGCGTGTCGGTTCTGCTCAGCAGGTTGCTGTTCCTGTGGTTCCAGAGCTTTGGGTTCTAAACTTTTGGTTCTAAAATGGGGAATCGTCAACAGACCACTACTATTACGGAGACAAACACCAGGAAATACATCGCATGGTCAATCAGGAAGTAACGGAAATTGGCTTTACTCACGAGGATTTTGCGGCTCTCCTCGATCAATACGACTATCACTTCAACCCCGGCGACATTGTTGCTGGAACCGTTTTTAGCATTGAGCCGAGGGGGGCTCTGATTGACATTGGTGCTAAGACAGCAGCTTACATTCCAATCCAGGAAATGTCGATCAACCGGATTGAAAACCCGGAAGAGGTGCTGCAATCCAACGAAACCCGCGAATTTTTCATTCTGACTGATGAGAATGAGGATGGACAGCTTACCCTGTCGATTCGGCGCATAGAATATATGCGGGCATGGGAGCGGGTGCGTCAGCTTCAGGCTGAAGATGCTACGGTGCGCTCTGCCGTCTTCGCTACAAACCGAGGAGGCGCACTGGTTCGCATTGAAGGATTACGTGGATTTATCCCTGGTTCTCACATCAGCACCCGCAAACCAAAGGAAGAACTCGTAGGCGAAGAACTTCCTCTTAAGTTTCTGGAAGTGGATGAGGACCGAAACCGTCTGGTTCTGAGCCATCGTCGTGCGCTAGTTGAGCGAAAGATGAACCGCTTAGAAGTGGGCGAAGTTGTGATCGGAACGGTGCGTGGCTTAAAGCCCTACGGTGCATTTATTGATATCGGCGGTGTCAGTGGTCTGCTGCACATCTCTGAGATCTCCCATGACCATATTGATACGCCTCATAGCGTTTTTAACGTGAATGATGAGGTCAAGGTCATGATCATCGATCTGGATGCAGAGCGGGGTCGCATTTCGCTCTCGACTAAGCAGCTTGAACCCGAACCGGGCGATATGGTGAAGAATCCAGATGTGGTGTACGAGAAAGCAGAGGAAATGGCTGCAAAGTATCGGGAACGTATGTTGCAGCAATCTCAGCCTCAGGCTGCTGCGGTAGAAGCGGTAGAAGACGTTGTGCTTGAGGAAGAGCTGCCGGCTGCAACTGAGGACTAGGCGATCGATTGCTGAACGTCTTGTCTTATATATCTCATCGGTTAAGTTGGGGAGGGGTTTCTCTCCCTAATTTTTTTTGAGGTGATATTGGGAGGGAAGCGAGGTGGCAACAATTCAGGGTGGGAAAGTCACCTTCACTAACGTTGAAGCGGTAATTTTTGATAAGGACGGCACTCTGGCAAATGTGGAAGCGTTCCTTTGTAAGCTTGCCTGCTGTCGATCGCGCCTGATTGATGCTCGCGTTCCAGGAATTGAAGCTTTGCTGCTGGATGCGTTTGGTATTCAGAAAGGTAATGCTCAAGCCTCCCCCCAAGGTTATTGCCTGAATCCGGCAGGGCTGATGGCAGTTGGAAGCAGGCAAGAGAACGCAATCGCTGCTGCCGCCTATAGTGCTGCAACGGGACGAGGCTGGACACAGTCACTTGCCCTGGTTCAAGAAGCGTTTCAAGCTGCGGATCGATCGAGTCAGCCAAAAGCAAAGCAAACTCCACTCTTGCCGGGTGCAGTACCACTCCTACAAAAGCTCACTCATGCGGGAATCAGGCTCGGAATTTTGTCTTCTGATAGCCAAAGCAACGTAGATGATTTTGTCGTTACTTACGAGTTAAGCCGTTATTTTCAGATTGCGATCGGTGTTCGAGAGAATTTGAGCAAATCCGATCCAATGCTACTGGAGCAGGTTCTACTGAAATTAGGAACAGTTCCAGGACAAACTCTGATAGTTGGCGATTCTCAGATTGATATCCAAATTGCAAAAACAG
>NZ_JACJOR010000352.1:0-2732 GCF_014695615.1 Leptolyngbya sp. FACHB-711 | reverse complement strand
TGAATCGATCGATCGCCTTTGCATTTTCTGATCGATCAGCTTCTGGCAGATAAACCTGTCCCTGATACAAAGTGTTGTCCACACAGATATAGCCGTTTTGCGATAGAAGGCTGCTGTCCATCAGCTTTTGATAGTACTGAACGTACTCTTTCTTATCGGCATCAATGAACACAAAATCAAACGATTCGCCGCTTGCTGCCAGCTCGTCTATAATTTCCAAGGCTGCCCCCAGCTCGATCCGAATCTTGTCTCCGTGAGGTGACTGATCCAGCAGCGTATGGGCAAACTCTGCCACGTAGGGATCGACCTCGCAGGCAACCAGATAACCGTCGGGAGGCAGGGCCTCTGCCATTGCTAGTGCCGAGTATCCGGTAAACATGCCAATGTCGAGAATGCGGCGCGATCGCGTCATCTGCACGAACAGTTTCAGCGTTTGTCCCTCGACGTGACCCGACAGCATTTCCTGCTCTAGCTGCCGTACTGTTGCACCACTGGTATATTTTGCCTGCCACGGTTCCAGATGAGTTTTCTGGGCGATTCGGGTTAGTGCGGGCGATTCGGGCGTGGTGCAGGCTCCCAGATAAGGGTCGAGTCCGGCGATCAACATCGTGGCTTGCTGAAGATGAAGCGCGAGTTCGTCGGGAACATCTTTCACCTGGGTCAGCATTGCCATTGCAGCTTCTAAGTGGCTGGCGGCGATTCCTACAGGCGTGATCGGGCGGGGCATTTCAGCAACAACTTGATTGACAATTCCCTGGGTCATAGATTGCTCCCTACCAATGCTGGCATTTCAACAGAAGTCATCGACTCGCGATCGCCCACATAAGCATCGACGCCGGCTCCCTCACGCGGATAGGAGGCACAGAGATCTTTGTGCGCTTTGATGCAGCCATCTAGCTCGTCGCGAGTCAGATCGCTGATAAAGTAACACTCACCGATCGGACAGGGAACTGCCGCACGGAGGAGACCATCGCGGGTGAGCGTAATCGATTGGGTTGCTTGCCACATCAAATCGCTTTCCATCATTGGATGGTCGAGTGCCAGCCCTAGTCGGCTCATCAGTCCCAGGATGCGATCGCGATCGGCAGTTGAGATATAGCCTCTTTGGGCTGCCAGCGTTGCCGACAAAGCCATGTCGATATTGACCGCATGCCCGTGGAGCAGGGGCGGTTCGGGTGCAAGTTCCAAAGTTGGGCTCCAGGTGTGACCGTAGGCAATGACGCGATCGAGCATAATCTCATGCAGGTTGCAGGTCTCTAAATCCAGCATGGTTTTGATCGATTCGTAATTGACCCGATTGCCGATCTCTTGCAGCGTTGCGTCGTTGTCCTGATAGCCAAAGTGCGTGTAAAGCAAATCTTCGCCGTGGCGATCGAGTAAATCGAAGACTTCTGCGTTGGCAACGACAGCAATTTTGACCAGTTCTGCCATGCCGTTGCGGATTTGATCGACGGGCAGCGTTTTGAGGAACGAAAAATCCAGGAAGATTTCCTTGGGCGCGTGGTAGGCGCCGAGGCGGTTTTTGAGTTTGCCGTGATTCACTGCCACTTTGATCGCAATTCCAGCATCGATTAAACCAATCAAGGTGGTGGGAATGCGAATATAGTTTGTGCTGCGGCGATAGGTAGAGCAGGCAAATCCGGTGACATCCAGCACTAAACCGCCGCCGATCACCAGCACAGGTTCTTTGCGTCGCAGGTTAAAACGACAAAATGCATCAATGATTGTCTCAAACGTATCGATCGTCTTATCGGGCTCCTCAATCACAACCGGAAACACTATCAGTTCAATTCCGTAGTGCTGAAAGTAAGCTTCGAGCTGCGGCCCATAAAGACGATGAACATTGTGATCCACGATCGCTAAACAGCGTCCCAATACTTTGTAGTGAGCTGCCAGATCGGGCTTCTGGATATCAAACATTCCATCGACGAATTGAAAGCCAAAATCAATTTTTTCGTAGCCTTCAACCCGAAATCCCGTATCCGTTGTGTGCAGTTGGGCTTGTACGTTGCTCATAGTTCTTTGCTCGGTCGTTAATAAGTCTGGGAATGGTGAATCAACATGAAAAGGCGATCGTCTTCAGCCCAACGGATGCAAACTTGCTGATCACAGGAGACATCACTGAATTGATGCAGTCCCAAATCGGAGATAGCAAATTTACAAAATCGCTGAGCGTTCTCTTAATCAGGTCAAAACCTTGCTGTTCAGAACCTGACAACCGCGAACATTTTGTTTAGTTAGAATGATGAATTTCTGGTTAGCCTTGGGCAATAGCAGCCCAGTCTGTTGCGAGAAAGTACGAACAGATAAAGACGCGAATTCGGATCGATTTGGCGAACTCCCAGAAAATGATGTAACTAAAAATACCGTTAGCCTGAATCATTGAGGAGCATCACCCTACAACTGCAAGTAGCGTAATCAGTCTGTGGGATAGCTAAACACTGTCGAAAGTGAGAGAGCCTTTCTACCCAAAGGTAGAGAAACTCTGAAAGGTGAAAAATACGTTAAGTAGAGAAACAGAGCTAGTAAACTTCGGTGAACTGCCTTCTCTAAGGGTTAAATCAGTAAACCGCTGATTTACAGATGTCAGAGTAAAACTATCAAACTATTATCGTAAAACGATAAGAAGTTTTCTAAACAAAGCTGCGTTTCCCCAATAAAAACTAAAGGATTACAAGCAAAACTCTAATTTTTTTAATTCTCTTTGTTTAATCCTCTTTTAATCGACCATT
>NZ_JACJOR010000351.1:0-9127 GCF_014695615.1 Leptolyngbya sp. FACHB-711 | reverse complement strand
ACGGCAGCAACTCAGGTACAGCGCGTCCTGGAATGCGATCGCGTCATGATCTACCAGGTTACTTCGTCTAATCATCCTTCCCGTCATTCATCTAGTCATCGGTTCAATCATCAATCAAGCAATACTGAGTTCCTGCCTGCCTTAATCAAACGGTTTGAAACAGGGTTGAGCAGGGTTCATGATCCGATTCAACAGTTTGTTTCTTTCCTATCTGAAAATTATTCACTGGGTTGCAAGACAAGTTCAACAACTTGCTTGAATCAGTCTGCTGAAGTTTCGACAGCGATTTCAGGCAGCGGTAAAAAAGAAACTTATCTTCTGGCTCCTATCCTGCTTCCGTCTTCTGCTGATAATTTAGCTTCGCAACGCTCTTCTTTTGCAGTTTGGGGTTTGCTAGTGGCGTGCCAGAATTCAAGCCAGCGGCAGTGGCAGGTTGATGAAGTCAGTTTCCTCAAGGATTTTGTCAATCAATTGGCGATCGCTCTGCAACAGTCCAATCAGCTTACGGAGACGCTGGAGGCATTAGCGACTGAAAAGCAGCTTAACGCCGTTCGATCGCAGCTTGTATCAACCGTTTCCCACGAATATCGATCGCCCCTGGCAGTGATTCTGGCAGCCGCCTCAACCCTGAAACTCAGTAGCAGCAAACTCACTGAATCGAAACAGCAGCAGTTTTTGCAAACCATTGAAGATGAAGCCCGGCAGATGACTCGGCTCGTTGAAGATTTGCTGCTGCTTGAGAAGTTTGAAGCGGGCGAAGCCAAATTTTCCCCCCTGCCATTCGAGTTACTGCAATTTATCTCAGATCTGATCGATGAGCAGCAAACTCGGCTTAAAGATCGCCAATAGTTGACCTTTAAGATCTCAGGCAATACCAAAGGCTTCTGGGGTGATCAGCAGCTCCTGCGGTTGATTTTGATTAATCTGCTGCTGAATCCAATCAAATCCTCACCTTCCGGCAGTGAGATCGAACTGCATCTTACCGGAAACAGCACTCATATTGCGATCGAAGTAAAAGACAAAGGAACCGACCTCCCCGCTGGGGAACAGGTGCTTCAATCTGTCAGGAACAGCAGCAAGGACAGTGACGGCAGCGATTTCGGTACGATTTCGGCTAATAGTCTAAATTTGGCGATCGTACAAGCCTGCACGCAGTTGCATGGTGGCGAAATCTCATGGGTGAGTCCAACCGGGAAAGCAGCACAATTCACTGTTCGTTTACCAAAGCGAATCGTCGAGTGATGTGAGGTAGGATATGACCCTGGTAAAGGTAAATTGAGCATTCTAGAATTTGTTGAGAAGAGATTTGAACAAAGCATCGATGACCAAATTGGCGGTGATCGCATTTGAATGCTTTTATTTAAGCCGTTGATTTAAGAGAACCAGTAAATCTTCTGCCGTATAGGGCTTCAGCAGAAAATCTGTCACTCCTACTTCTCTGGCAAGGCGATCGTTCACTCCTAATCCACTCACGGCAATAATCTTGACTTCAGGATTCATTCGCTGCAAGGTACGAATTGTCGTAACGCCATCCATTGCAGGCATCATCATGTCAATCACAATTCCTCTAATTTCAGCCTTATGTTGAGCATAAAGGGCGATCGCGTCAATGCCATCGCAAGCTTTTAGAACTCGATATCCATGCATCTCCAAAGTCATTTGAGAAGCTTCGCGAATGTACGGTTCATCATCCACAACCAAAATCAGTTCTCCGTGTCCAGAAGGAAGCGTTTCGGGTTCGACACGTTCAGTTTCTACCTGCGGTGAGGCAGGAATATAAACTCTGACCTGAGTTCCTTGTCCGGCTTCACTGTAGACACTCACAAATCCACCATGACCCTTGACAATTCCGTTAACTGTAGAAAGTCCCAGTCCGGTTCCTTTCCCGTCTTCTTTGGTTGTAAAAAACGGCTCAAAGATGTGCTCCATGACCTCTGGTGGAATGCCAGTTCCCGTATCGGTCACCGTGATCGCAACAAAACGTCCAACTTTCGCTTCCAAGTTCATTCGTGCATAGTGTTCGTCTATCACCATATTTTGAGCGGTAAAACTGAGTTTGCCGCCTTCAGGCATTGCATCACGAGCGTTAACCGCAAGATTCATCAACACTTGATGCAGTTGAGTCGGATCAGCAGTCACAACCCAGAGCTTCGGGTCGAGATTGAGTGAAACCTGGATTGATTTCGGAAAAGTTTGCTGCGCTACTTGTCTGATCTCCGACAGCAGGTGCTTGACTTGCAGGGGCGTACGTTTTCCTTCTATCCCACGCGCAAATGACAATACTTGCCTAACCAGGGCAGCACCGCGCTTGGTACTGTCTTCGAGAATGTCAAACAATTGCTGTGCGCCTGAATCGGCATCAGGAAACTTCAGCGGCAGCAGTTGAGCCACTGCCAAAATGGGCGTGAGAATATTATTGAGGTCATGAGAAATACCGCTTGCAAGCGTACCGATGCTTTCTAAACGCTGGGCGCGTAGAAATTGAGCTTCAAGCTGTTTTTTCTCAGTAATGTCGGTACTGACGACGAGAATTGATTGGGGACTGCCCGCTTCATCGCGAATCAAGTTCCAGCGGCTTTCAACCAGGATTTCTTTGCCCGATTGAGTTGTCTGTCGCAATTCACCCTGCCATTCACCCTGCTGGCCGATCGCTGTATGAATCGCTTCAAGCTGGGAATAATTCTCTGACTTGTAGAGCAGATTCTTCACGCTGCTGCCGATCGCTTCACTTGCCGTCCAGCCATAGAGCTGCTCTGCGGCGCGATTCCAATACAGAATATGCTGATTCAGATCTTGAACAGTAATCGCATCCGTGCAAATATCAAGCAATGCTGCCTGTTCACGAATCTTTTGTTCGGCAATTTTGCGCTCTTTCAGTTCAGTTTCGAGCTGCTGATACAGTTCAGCTTGTTGAATCGCGATGCCGACGTGAACTGCGAGCTGCTTGAGCAAATCAATTTCAATTTTCTGCCACGGGCGAGGTTCCGAGCAATGATGGGCAATCAGCAGCCCCCACAAGTGGTCTTGTTGCAGAATGGGAACTACCAGATTCGCTCGAACCTGAAACTGGGTCAGCAGCTCCAGATGGCAGGGAGTGAGTCCAGCCGCGTAGATATCGGCTTTGGCAGTTACTAGCCCGGCGCGAAAAGGCTCGATGTATTGTTCTGAAAAGCAGGAATTGTGAATCGTAGTCGATCGAATGGCAGCCCAATCTGAGCCAACCGATTCTACGTCTACTGTCCCACTCCAATCGGGATTAAATCGAAAAATAATCACGCGATCGGTGTGCAAAAATTGCCGCACCTCATCCACCGTCGTTTGCAGAATCGTGTCGAGATCAAGGGACTGCCGGATTCGGAGTGCGATATCGCTGATAAGTCGATCGTGTTCTAACTGCTGTCCTAGCGACAGATGAACGGTCATGCAAATTCCCTTATGAAGTGATGGAGCTGTAACCGAGCAATCACAAGCTAGACTGTGGAGCGATGTAGATACAACTGCCTGCTTGGAGAAACGACACAGAGACCAGATTCGGGAATTCATCACTCAATACTTTCTGAAAGAGGATGCAAAACTGCGATTCTTATCCGATTGTCACCCTTCAGCATTGATCGCTAAAGACTACTGAATTGGCAGGAATTGTTTCAAGCCTACCTGAGAGGCAGGTTTCTTTTCGATCGATGGCATTTCCTGCCAGCAGTGACGACAAAACCAATACACTTGATGACGCTGAACTTGACGCAGCATTAGGCTAGAGCAACAGGGGCAATGTGACATAGAGAACCTTCCAAAAAGAAAAACAGCGAAGGGCATAAAACAGAAACAATACTCAATCTTCGATGAGCAAAAATCTTTAAGATTTGAACTTGAGTAAAGAAAGTAAAGATTCAGTAAGCGTATCAACAAAAACCATTTTACATTGAAGTATTTTTTCGGAGAAACAACAAACCTAAAGAAATGTATGCACAATGTAACAACTACAAGTTCTTTGAACCATTGCAGCCCAATTGCTTGCTATCTGTTCAATGTTCTGCTTAGGTAAAGCGTTTAGTCTTTAAACTCGATCGAAGGTTTATCCCAATTTATTGCCTGGTGAGCAGGCGATTGCAAGGGGGGATACTGGCTCATAAAGCACTAGATTTCTGTTGAGCAATATGTTGAGCAATATTTAGAACAGCTTGAGTGCACCGATCGGGTAGAGGATGATCGGGCGACTGCCAGAATTAAACAAATACAGCAGTTTGGCAGCGAATTACCTCTTCGAGAAAACGTCCCCTTTTAAGGCTCAGGCAAACCAAAATCAGCCAGTGAAATTTGATGGATAGTTACACTCGCGAGGACAAGCGCTTCTAAAATTTTTTGCGACAGAACCCCTTTTTGTCGCCCCGTCAGATTTTGGGCATTTCGCTGAATTTAAGATGAATTGCTTCAATATCGTCCCGAATTTCCTGGATCACATTTGGAGAGCGCATCCGCAGGAAAGTAAACCATTCTGTCCCGATCGCCAAATACAGCAAGAACCGATCAGGAAAGAGATTGAAGGGGGCAGAAGGAAGGGGAAACAGGCTGGCTTCACCAGGAATTCCGATGCTGCTAATCAGTGGAATGAGCATAATCATAACGCCAACGATCCCATAGACAATCAGAAAACGGGAGACGGAATGATGCTAATTTAAGGACAGCAGCCCTTGGGCAAAATTGGCAAACCCACAGAGAACCGTCATCCCTCTAAACAAATAGGCGGCGATCAATGCCCAGCCCGTAATCACACCGGTGTTGGTTCCAGTCCTTTTGCAATATACGTATAAAGCGAACCGGGCGAAGCAGAGCGACGGACAAATTGATTAATGTTTAAGCCGACAAACACCAGCCCCAGCGTTGCGATCGCATAGGTAAACCACGTCCCGTCCCCGCACTGGCAAATAGAAGAGCGATAGTGAGGGCAGGAGTTGCCCTCGGCGCAATATTGGCGATCGATTAAGCGAATACTTCCGAAAACGCTAAATAGCCAGAACGTAAATCGGAGGTAGCAATGGCGGTAGGAAGCTTATCGTGAGTATCCATCAGAGCGTCTTTGAGGATGAATTTGTTTTAGTGACACTTGTGCTTTGCAGGCGAGGGAGGGACGTCGTTAGACGGGTTGAGATCAAAGAAATTCACAGGCTTGAGCATAAAGCCAATATAGGAGACAGGCATTACGGGCCAATCTTCGCAGCGGGGAATATGGTTATGGTTGAAGGTGTACCAGAGAACGAGATCGGTGTCTTCGAGCGATTCATTTGCCTGCGTCCATTGCGGCAATCCTTCACCGCCGGAATGCTGGTTGGGATAATTACCTGCGGGGAACCGCTCTTCAGAATCGTAGGGCGTCACCCACAAATGCTTCAACATATAGCCACCCCGCTGCATTACGCTGGATTCAGGATGAGCAAAGGGCAGCCCGTTCTCGCCGTGAACAAGCTTGTAGCCCACCGGATAGCCCATGCGATTCTGCACTGAGGGATTCACAATCTTCCAGTAGCGTGCCTTAAAGGGATCGATGAGCCGCTGTGCTTCCTGCTCGGTGGATAACAGCGTAGATTTCGCGTAGAACGCATTGCCATAGGGATTGTTTTCATCCATTGGAACAGCTTCGGTATCGACTTCGTACACAGAATTATTCATGCCGTCGATCGACATATCCATACGAACGCAAAAAACGTGCTGATGGTTAGGAGCGTAAAGCTGGGGGGTCAGTTCGGTGCCATAAACGGGCTTTTCTCCCGGCATCACGGCTCCAGTCGTCATCATGCCCGTTAGCTTCACTTCGTACTGAATCGTGCCGTCTTGATAGAAGTACCAGAAGAAGCCATATTCGTAGTTGCCGACGGTAGCAATGAAAGAGAGAACTAAGCGACGCGATCGCCGTACTTCTACCTGATCGGTGCGCCAGTCAGTATGCTTCCAGAGGATGCCGTAGTCCTCTTCGTGCATACAGATTGCATTTTTAATCTCCACGATCTCGCCTCGCGTGTTTGCCATCACCGCATCGAAATAGCGAATCTCACCCAGGCAGTCGCAGCCCAGCTTGAGGGAGTTTGCCAGGGTGCCGACGCCGTATTCTCCAACATCAAAGGCATTCTTGCGGCACTGAGTAATATTGGTGTCGCCATAGGGAACCGTCATTTCCACCAGAGAGGCGCGATAGAGGATGGGACGCACCCGACCCTGGTCTTCGTAGCCCACGGTGTACAGCACCAATCCTTCACGCGGCGTAAAACCAATTCGCATCCGCCACTTTTGCCAGCGAATCTCGTACCCGTCTATGACTTGGAAGCTCGGACCCTCAGGCTGAATAATTTCTAGCGGTTTCAAATCAGTCCGCAGGTCTTTCACAGACTCACTGGTGTAGTTGCTCGGCTCAGTCGGTACCGGAATCAGGGCATGGTCTTCAACGCGCACGACTTCCATTGCATTGAGATCAACAATCACAATCAGCCCATCGATGGGGTGAGCATACAGGTTATCGGTGGGATTATTGCGAACCCAACATAGTGCCCTCGATAGCCGCCGTCCCTGATCGCCTGCGAGGTCATCCTCGTACCATCCTGCTGACCAGGGATCAACGCACACCAAATCCATATCGGTAATGCCGCGCTTTCGCACCGCTGCCTGAAATTCAGGATTCGCTTTAACGGTTGCTTCGCAATCAAAAAATTCGTCCAGCGCAATCGGCGGCTGTGCATCGGGGATGTGTATCCAAGACACCACGGACTGGACAGTAAGAGACACGATCGCCTCATAGGTGTTCCCAGTTGCATTATCCAGCACAATGATGAAGGCTTCTCGCTCAAACGGCATTCCCAGCTCAAAGCTAAGGACGACGTTTTTAGACGGCTCATGCAGCGTGGTCGAAATAAACCGAACCCGATCGCCCAGCGATTTCTCTGCTTTAAGAATGGCGAGTGCTGCCAAAATCTCTGCTGCACTCAACGGCTCTAGAGGATGAACAGCCGCAGAAGGAGCAGTTCGCGCAGAGGGAGAATTGTAAACAGCAGTCATGATCAAAGTACTCCTTCAATAATCCAGTTAAATGGTCTTTCCTGTAGCAGACGGGTTCAAATAAACTTATTGCTGAACAGCAAGTCGCTGAACATGATTAAATGCAAAATGCTGTGAGCATCGGAAAATGAGCCAAGTCTTGCAACTCATCCTTTGGAGATGCTGTCAAGAACATGATTCGTAGGAGATGCTAGAAAAACAATGCCAATTAAGCTGTTCTCAATCGATAGCGAACAATATCAACTCAACATGCTGACTTAATTTAGAATTACTTTTCTAATGTGCGTTATCCAAAATTGGCAAATTCTAGCAAAAGATGACAAGCAGCAAATTCAGTAGCGGAGCGCACTGTTTTTTAACGTCACTGACGGTAACTCACCAAACATTTGACGGTACTCTGATGAAAATCGACCTAGATGCCAAAATCCCCATTTTGCAGCAATATCGCCAACGGTTATTTCAGCAGAACAATTAGCACGTAGATCCCTCCGTGCATGATTTAATCGAATGACTTTAAGATACCGTACAGGGTTAATATCCAGGACGTCCTGAAAGCTATATTGCAAAGTTCTACGACTAACATTCAGTGCCACACAGAGATCGGTGACTGTAACCGGCTCCTCAATATGCTCTTCAAAATAAGCCTTTGCTCGCTCTACCACTTGACGACGAGACGGGGTCAAAACAAGCGGACGTGGAGCAGACTGTAAACTTTCAAGCACGGTGATCAAGTTCCAGAGCAGGTCTTGTGCGAGAGCATGACGCAGGTTGGTATGTTGTAACTGATGAGGAGCCGTGCAAATTGAATCCAGGACATTCAGGAGAAATGTTCGCCATGCGCTGATCACAAACGGATTTGGTGATCGCACCCCGCTTCCCTGAAGAACCCGGAGCAAATCTAAATCTGCGACCTGTATCACGTATTTCTGTAATAGTTCTGGTGGAAGCACTATGGTCACAAGATCACAGTAACGAGGGGAACAGAAATCCAGCGAGTCATCTGCCCGTAAAATCATGCAGTGATTACAGTCAACCGTCTGACCCGAAAACACAGCCCGCCCTTCCATCGCGATCGGCACTGCTAAAACATCACATCCAGGGCGAGGCGAACCCGTTTGATACAGATGTTGATGGGTCGTTTCCCGAAAAAGCTGGATGCCATTGAAACAAAGGTCAACGGTACGACCTAGAAACGCTCCGGCAGAAAGCTGTTCATAAGTTTGGTTCCATCCGTCAAGGCTGTTTGCCTGCTCGTCGATATCTCTGGAGATTCGAGAATTAATCGAAAATGCCTCGCTCTCAACGGACAGACGATCTCTGGTTTTATTCTGAAGCTGATGAGGCAACATAAAAGCGGAGCGTGAATAGCGAATCGTTTATTTAGTCCAGTAGCAACCAAGTTAAACAAACCGCAACAGGTTGTTTGTGTTACAAACTACTTTCTGAGGTAATTGAAGCGACGCTGTCATAAAATGCAATTAGCCCAAAATGCTTGCTCTGACCAAGATACAGTGAACCATTAATAAACCTTCTGCATGAATCAGAAAAGATGGATTAACTGAATCTTGGCAACGAGACTGAAGCCTTTTAATGTAATGCGGCATGAACGGTTTTTGGAGTCCCATCATGAGACCTCAAGGCGACTCCGACTCTTGCTCAATCACACTCTTTAACAAAAGGCATCACGACTGAAATGAGCCTCAGTCGAGCCGGGGGAGCCAAACGAGGACAATGCAGAACACAAAATACTTCTCGCCGATCGCCCCAATCATCGAGGCATTTTTATCCCGCTGTTGTGGACATTTCCCAACCACTCGTTGCCATACCCAGTTGTGATTAAGTCTTGCATGAATTCCCCTGGTGGGTACTGCACATCGTTATTGCTACGAGTTTAACTAGTAGTCTGCCAAGGGAACTTTGCCTGGTGGGGTTATTTCTGGTAAGGTGACTCAAATCCAGGAAGATCATTATGGGTCAGAAGCGTTACATCGTCGATTTAACGGATGCCGAAGTTCAACAGCTAGAAACCCTGTTGAGGACTGGAAAGCACTCGGCTCGCAAACTGACCCGTGCCCGTATCTTGTTG
>NZ_JACJOR010000350.1:0-7595 GCF_014695615.1 Leptolyngbya sp. FACHB-711 | reverse complement strand
CAGTTGCCCGATGCAGAGCCATCCGCCCCCGAAGACTATCTCGCCTCCAGCGAAGAACTGCTTCGCAGCATTGCCGAAGAAGATCCACAGCAGCGCGTTGCTCAGCCCGATCGTCTGCTAGATACCCTGCTCACGCCGCTGGGCATTGGGTCACTGCTGCTACTGCTACTCTCCACCGCGACGCTGGGCTATCTGGTAATGAACCCAACCAGTCTCGGCTTTCTCTCGGCTCAAAAGCCAGCCGCAGATTCACCTAATGCTACCCCTAATGCTGCTCCCGCCCAGCCGTCTCCGGTTCCCGGCGTAATTGTCGCACCCTCTCCAAACCTAGCTGCAAAAGAGTTTGTTGAACTGAACCTGAACACGCTCAGCACACTACCCAAGCCTAGCCCAACCGCCCCGCAGAAACCGTCTGCCAGCCCTTCTCCCCAGGCTGCAAACAGACCCTTAGAACCGCTCATTCCACCTGCAACAAATCGCTCTGGAACAGGCAGCTCTGGGGCAAGCAGCAATGAGCTAGCCACAGTCATCGTTCCACCTGAGCCTGCGGTGATGGCTCCTGCTCCCGCTGAAAATTTCCGTCCTGCTGCATCCAGCCCCCGGCGGTCGGCTTCTGCGCCATCCCAGTCTTCCGGGCAATCATCGCTTCGGGAAACTGCAGAGCAGCCGACTTCACCTGTTGCCCAACCCGCTGTATCGGCTCCTGCTCCTGCTCCCGCCAGTGAACCTGCCCCCCGTGCTGAAAGTCCGGCTCCTGCGGTGGCAGCCAATCCTTCGTCCGGGCAATCGAATTACTACTATGTTGTGACTCCCTACCGCAGCGACTCTGACCTAAATCAGGTACAGGAAGCCGTTCCCGATGCCTATGTGCGGAACTTTTCTGATGGAGCCAGTGTGCAAATGGGGGCGTTTAGCGATCAGTCTAAGGCACAGGAGCGAGTTCAGGAACTTCAGCAGCAGGGGATTGAGGCGGAGGTGAAAGCGCCGGAGTGAGAATGGATGGGTAGGATAAGGGGCAGTGTAAAAGCTTTCACGCTATTCAAACTGTCTCTAATATAGGGGAAGTTTTTAGGTCGGCGATCGTCCTCGTGCCGGTACAAAATAAAACGGTGGTTAGCTCTGCTTTCAGGGCTGTGACCAGTTCTTGTAGGGCAGTTTCTGAGTCGGCGGCGGCTTGCAGGAAGGGCAGGGCTAGACCACCCAGATCAGCACCCAGGGCGATCGTTTTTGCCACGTCGAGTCCATGACGGAGTCCGCCGGAAGCAATCAGGGGCAGGGTGGGAGCGATCGATCGGACGGCGAGAATGCAGTCTGCGGTGGGAATGCCCCAGTTGGCAAAGGTTTCGCCCAGACGACGCTGAAGGGGGTCTTTGGCGCGTCCACTTTCGACTTTTGCCCAGGAGGTTCCACCTGCCCCGGCGACATCGATCGCCCCCACTCCGGCTTCGAGCAGCCGCTTTGCCATTGCCGCAGAAATGCCGTTGCCGACTTCTTTCGCAATCACAGGAACGGGCAGTTTGGCGCAAAGCTGGGCAATTTTGTCGAGCAGTCCGTGAAAGTTGGTGTCACCTTTGGTCTGCACCGCCTCCTGGAGCGGATTGAGGTGCAAAATCAGCGCGTCGGCTTCCAGCCAGTCGATCGCTTTTTGGCATTCTTCAATCCCGTAGCCGTAGTTCAACTGAACGGCTCCCAGGTTAGCAAACAGCAAGATATCGGGGGCAACCGATCGCACGGCAAAACTCGATCGCACTTCTGGCTTTTCGATCGACACGCGCTGCGACCCTACGCCCATTGCCAGCCCGTATTCCTGCGCGGCTTCCGCTAAGCGATAGTTAATCGTCTGTGCCAGCTCGGTTCCCCCGGTCATTGAGGAAATCAGCAGCGGTGCGCCCAGCGTTTTACCTAAGAAATTTGTCCTGAGGTCAATCTCACGACGATCGAGTTCAGGCAGACAGCAGTGAATAAAGCGATAGCGTTCCAGTCCGGTCGTCTGGCGAAACTGCACATCGTCTTCCAGACAAACCCGCAGATGATCCGCTTTACGTGCCTGAGTGATTTCAGCTTCTGCGGGAGCTGCACTGGGAGAAATTTGACGGTTGGGGTGAGAACTGCGAGATAAAGTCACGATCGTTGGAAACTGCGAGAAAACGTTGGCTTTCGCTAGTGTCTCACAGGATTAGAGCGATAAACCCCGTATCTTTTTTTTACGGTATTTGCAATCTTGAAAACGCTAAACTCCGCGTCGAGTCGTCAGCTCCACCGCATCGCGTCCATCGATCGCCTGAAGATAGACCTTGACCTGCTCATCTCTAGAAGTCGGCAGCTTTTTGCCCGTGAAATCAGGGTGGATCGGCAGTTCTCGATGCCCACGATCGACCAGCACTGCTAGCCAGATTGCTTCGGGTCTGCCATAGTCATGCACTGCATTTAATGCGGCTCGAATCGTGCGTCCTTTAAAAATCACATCGTCCACCAGCACCACAATTTTTCCCGATAGGTCAAATGGGATCTCGGTTGTCTCTGGCGTTCGCAGATCGTTGCGATCGAGGTCATCCCGGTAAAAGGTAATGTCGAGTGCGCCGATCGGAACCCGCACCTGCTCCAGCACCTCGATCTGACGCGCCAGCAGCTCCGCCATCGGCACACCTCGCGTATAAATGCCCAGAAGCACCAGCTTCGACAAATCATCTGCCCGCTCCACAATCTGAGAAGCCAGACGAGTTAGGGTGCGGCGCAATTCGTCAGCAGAAAGGATTTCGACCAGTTCGGAAGACATGGGGGTGGGGAGTGGGGGACTTGTGAATATTTTAAGGGGTGCGGGGATGGGGAGTAGAAGCGTAGGAGAGTAGAAGCGTAGGGGGCGGGTAATATTAAAACCTGGAGATTGCATAATGGCATAGTGGACTGAGACCCACGCTCCCCCTTCACGCCCTCACCCACTCACCCCTGCTCACGCACCCCCCACTCATCCACCCCGCCACCCTCCAACATGACCGCCCTCCCCGATCGCCCTACTCCCGATTCTGAACCATCGCTCCAGGGTTTAACGCAGCAAGAAGTCATTGCACGACGGGCTGCGGGACAGGGCAATGTTGCGCCGCTGAAAACGAGCCGCTCCTATAGTCAGATTCTTCGCGAGAACTTGTTTACGGTAATTAATTTCATTTTCTTTGCGATCAGCCTGGTGATGTTTCTGCTGCAGCGGGTAGGGGATGGAATTTTGGTGGTGGTGGTGATTTTTGGTGGGGTGCTGGTGAGTATTTATCAGGAAATTTGGGCGAAGCGGCAGCTCGATCGCATTGCACTGTTAAACCGTCCACAGGCAACGGTGATTCGGGAAGGGCAGGAATCGGAAATTGATCCGAGTGAGATTGTGCTAGGGGATATTTTGATTGCGCGTCCAGGCGACCAGTTGGTGGTGGATGGGGCGATCGTCGGTACGGGACGCATGGAAGTCGATGAATCGCTGCTGACAGGCGAATCGGATCTGATTCCTAAACAGAAGAATGCTCTCGTATATTCGGGCAGCTTTTGTGTGAGTGGCACTGCCTGCTACGAGGCGCAAAAAGTGGGGAGCGAGACGCTGGCTTATCGGCTAATGGCAGAGGCGCGAGCATTTCGGCGACGGTTTACGCCGCTTCAGGTGGAAATCAATGTGGTGATTCGCGTGTTTATGCTGATCGCCTGCTTTTTGTGGGTGCTAGTGGGCATTAGCTTTCTCAGCAGCCGCTATTCGCTAAATGAGATTGTGCAGCGGTTTGCGGTGATTGCCGGACTCGTGCCTGCCGGACTGCTGCTAGCAATCACGCTGGCGTATGGGTTAGGCGCGGTGCGAATGGTCGGTCAGGATGTGCTGATCCAGCAGGCGAACGCGGTGGAATCCCTTAGTAATGTAGATACGCTGTGTCTCGACAAGACGGGAACGCTGACAACTAATCAGATCCAGCTTGAGGAGGTTTATCCGGTGGCTTCATCGTTGGGTGAAGGGATCAGTGCTGATCAGGGTTCCGAAGGGGGGATTGCTCCGCCAAATAAAGCCGAGCCAGATAAAGCCGAGCTAGATAAAGCAGAAATTGTGGCACAGCTTGCCGACTATGCTGCCAGTGTCACCGCTGGAAACCGCACCAGTGAGGCGATCGCCTTGGCATATCCCGGCAAAACCCGATTGCTGAAAGCCGAATTGCCCTTTTCGTCTGCCCGTAAGTGGAGTGCGATCGCGTTGGATGATGAGATGCGCCGGGGAATTTACGTGCTGGGTGCGCCAGAGGCACTGTCTCGCTATCTGACGTTGACAGGTGAAATGCTGGACTTTATTCAGTCGGGAGCAGAGCAGGGGTTGCGGGTGGTGCTGTTTGCCTATTATCCTGACCCGACGCTGCTGAGTGCGGATGTGGCTGAGCTGCCGATCGGGTTACAGCCTTTGGCTCTGCTGCGGTTTAGCGATCGGCTGCGTCCAGAAGCGTATGAAACGCTGGAAGGATTTGCCCGTGCCGGGATCGAAGTGAAGATCATTTCGGGAGACAATCCGCACACGGTGGCAGCCCTGGCAAAACAGGCGGGTTTACGCGAAATTCGATCGGTGTCGGGCGCGCAGCTTGCAGAATTAGATGAGGCGCAGTTTGCCCAGGCAGCCCGAGAAGGCACGGTGTTTGGCCGCGTTACGCCAGAACAAAAGGCGTTGCTGGTGAAGCATCTGCGGCAATCGGGGCGCTATGTGGCCATGATCGGGGACGGGGTGAACGATGTGCTGTCACTGAAGCAAGCAGATCTGGCGATCGCGATGGAAAGCGGCAGTAAAGCGACTCGCGGCGTTGCAGATATTGTGCTGCTGAAAGATTCGTTTGGGGCGTTGCCCCGTGCCTTTCGGGAAGGACAATGTATTCGTAACGGCATTCAAGATGTGCTGAAACTGTTTCTGGTTCGTACGTTTTGCGTCACGCTGCTGATTTTTGCAACGGCGATCGTCACCGAAAGCTTTCCGCTGCAAAACAAGCAAAGTGCGATCGTGGCTTTAATCGGTGTAGGGTTTCCCACTATGTTTCTGCCAATCTGGGCAAAGCCGGGACTGCTGCCGCGCCGGAGTATGGTGCGATCGATGCTGCATTTTGTGATTCCTTCGACGCTGACGCTCACCCTGGTATCGCTGCTGGTCTATCTCTTTTATCTGGTGGTTGCGGTGCTGAATCTGCCGCCTGGATCGGACTTAACCCAGGTGAACTATGCAATTCCGCGCAGTGCCCTGGTCACAATTTTGATTATGGGTCAACTGCTGCTGCTGCCTTTTCTGAAGCCGCCTAACCGTGCCTGGGTCGGAGGAGAACCACTGAGCCGCGACTGGCGATATTCGATCGTGTCAGGGGTGCTGCTGATAGGATACTTCCTGATCGTGTCAATCCCATCGCTGAGCCGCTTTTTTGAGCTTTATCCGCTGGGGGCAGTCAACTATTTGTTTATTGGGCTGGTGGCGATCGAGTGGTGTTTTATTTTGCGATCGATCTGGCGCAGTCGATTTTTCGATCGATTCCTGGGGATTGATTTGAGCTGAAAAAGAATTTGAGCCAGAAGAAGGATTTGAGCTAGCAAGATAAGGGGATCAAGCGATCCCACGACTTCCCTTCGCGAATCTATCGTAAAGTGATGAGTCAATCATCCCAATGGCAGAAACTAAGGAAATTTGGATTGATTAAACTGAACCCATTCAAAACTGCTTAACGGGTATCAAAAGTTCGTCAAGATACTTAATTAAGTTTCAAAGTTCTTTTGGCAGAGTGGGTTTATGGTGAGGATTGCAATTGTTGATGACAACGAGGGCTGGTGCTTTGCGCTAGAAATTGCGCTGCGTCGGCGGGGCTATGAGACACAGGCGTTTTGTGATCCCTGGCAGTTTCTTCAGTGTGCCGATCAGTTTGATGTGGCGATCGTAGACTTTTGCATTCCTGCGCCACGATATCAGCTTGAGTTAGATGGGATATCGCTGATTCGGCAGGTCAAAGAAAAGTTTGTTCATTCCCCGCTGCTGCTGCTGATTTCCTCTTATTTTCCAGATGATGCTGGCGAAACGCTTGGGGCGTTATGTGAAGAGGCGGATCGGATAATGCCTCGTCCCTCCGGGATTGATCAATTGCTGGACCCGGTTGAAAAACTGCTTGCCCAGCGGTCGGCTTCTCGCTCTCGTTCCTCGGTGGCTTAGAGCTTCTGCGGCTTAACTCCCTTGCAGCTTGAAGCCTTTGCAGCTTAAAGGCTTTTGCCACGCTACAAATGCAGCAGCTTTCTCAGGCGCGACTCTAGCTCAGGCGTAATCACTCGATCGCCCCGCTCCAGCTTGCCGATGTAGTCTGCGCTGAGGTCAAGAAATCCGCCTAGCTCCTTCCGGCTCCAGCCCAGTTGCTCTCTAGCAATCCGCACTTGATCGCCCGTCAATTCTTCTACAGGGGGCAGTTCAAGCAGTTTGGGCTTGCGGGGTTCTTTCATTTTGCCCAGCAGTTCCGGGATCGGGTGAGGCGGTTTGATCGTGAGCTTGGCTTGCAGCAGGCGATCGATCACTTTCACTTTGCGCCAGTCGTCGGGTTTGGGGGCAGTGCTGCCGGGTTGCAGCCAGTCGGGATAGGTAGCGGGATCGTATTCAATTTGCCAGCCCAGGCTAAGCAATAGTTTAATGGCGCGGTTCCAGCGGTTTTTGAGGTCGCGTGCCCGGTGTTTGTCCTGCAAAGCTTTTTCAATTTCGGTGCGAGGCAACACTTCTTCCAGCAAGCTGACCACGCGATAGTCGTAGGGATTTTGATTATGTACCCGAATCCGCGCATCCAGCGTTAATTGAATTGCCAATCGCAACGCCATCTCGTGATGATAGGGGTCGATTTTCAGAATATCTTTTGCCAGGTAGCCAAACTGATGCAGGGCTTCTTTGGCTCGGCTACCAGCACGGTTCAGAAAATGCTTGGTCCACAGTCCCGGGCTGACCGTGATATACACTTCGTCCGGCTTCTCAATCTTGCCGCTCACCCAGTCAAACTGACCGTGCAAATCGATCAAGACATCCCACATACGACCGATCGGCGTACTAGCATCGATCGGTCGTTTGCCCCGTCCCTCGATCCACACCGATTTCACCAGCAAACAGGACAGTGCGTAGGCAGTCGTCGCTACGGCATTGCGCTTATCGGGCAGGCTAGTGCTGTGGTTGCGATCCCAGCCCAACAGATGAATCATATCGCTGGCTTTCAGCGTAAAGGTGCTCTTCCACGGCTCATCTTCTTCCATGGTGCGGGCGGCAAAAATAAGCTGAAGCTTGACGGTATCAAAACCGAATTTGTTGATAATTTGCTCGGCAGCTTCCCAGGGCAGCAATGCAATATCACCAGGATTAGTAATGTAATGTTCAATGTAGTTATTCGGATTGGTTTTGCTGCGGTAGCGAAAGACAGCAAGCCGCTCAGCGTTTTCTTCCCAGAGGTCGGGGCGCAACTGAGCACGAATGCTGCTGGCGATCGGGATCGCGGTTGGAATCACCGAAATCGGGTCAAGGGTCAAACGGGTGCTGGTGATTAAAACGGGCTTTTGCCGCAGACCCAGCAGCTTATCCATTTCCTGGAGCG
>NZ_JACJOR010000035.1:0-2418 GCF_014695615.1 Leptolyngbya sp. FACHB-711 | reverse complement strand
CCGGACCAGACGACCTGTTGTTAGATCGATCTTCCACAGTTCCCGTTCCCAGGAAAATTCATTTCCGTCTGGACTGGCGGTGAAGTAGAGCGTGCCATCAACGTTGATTAAGTGACGCGGGAAAGAGCTTTGATTTGCCAGGTTCAGGTTGTACTGCACTGGGTTAGAACTCAAAATACCCCCATACGCTTCAATCACTGCTGGGTTAAATGCCAAGGGGTGAGTAACCGTGCAGGTGACCGTATCCAGGATCCAGGTTCCCCCTAAACTGGAGTTACCAATTTTTGTCGAAGCCGCAGCAATGCTTGCTCCAGTCAGCTTACTCAACTGCTGCACAAACTGCTGTCCGCGACCGCTCCTTGCAACCTCACACCCATACAGCAAAATTCCAGCGTCTTCACCCAATGCACTGCACCAGGCTTGTAACTGAATAGCATAGGCAGGCAAAGTTTCCAGGGACAGCACACTCTTGCCCAAGTGCAGTTCTCCCGGTCTTCCGTGCGATAGGAGATGTAACCAGGTAATTTCGCCCTGTTGTTGCAGAATTTGGGTGATCTGAGTGATGCCACACTGGTCAGCATTGACCAAATACACTTCATGACCTGGCGTTACACCTGCAACAAGGGTCTGATAGTCTGCGAGAGTGGTGTCGATAATAACAATCGATCGTCCCGTTTCTAAACTTGGGCTAGAGGAGGGCGATTGACCTGGATGAACGAGCGGTTGCACCATCATTGTTTGACCGGATCAAGAAACGAAAGACAGTTGCTAAAACGGTAGATTAGCGGCGGAATCAGTCAACGCTATACAAGAGCTTTCAATAGCAGCCAGGTAATGGCTCTCGATTGGCATTTTCTTTCCTTATAAATTAGGGTTCCCGCACGACCTCCCTGCTTTCTAAAACTGGTAAAACATTACTGAATATTTAAGTAACAGTTATTAGACTGTGATTCTACTTAGAAAAGCAACTACCTAATATGCAAGCACAGTCCAGTTAAGGGGTAAATCACCTGGCGGAGTGTAATCAGATCAGGGCGCAGCTTCATTAGATCGCAGAGGACTGACCACTGACTACCTCGCACAGATTCTAAAGACGAATCATCCTGCCACTGCTCCGGCTCCGTAGAGCCTGCAATTAATAGGCAAGCAACTTTAACAGTTTCTTCCTCTAACCACTGACCTAATGGGCTCTACAGTAGCTTCACGCTCTTCACATTGGGTAAATCATGAAGCTAGACACTCAGCCGCCAATTACCGCGAGCGACTCCTCCACCTCTGACCTGCTCGATCCACTCGAAATCATCGATGCCATGCTCAACCTCCGCGCTCAACTGGCGGAACTCCAACAGCAAGTCGATGCGCTCCAACCTGCTTTCTACGCTGCCTGTGCTGCCCTCCAGCTTGAGAAGATTGCCACCGATCGTGCCACTATCTCTCGCAGACTCACCCTTGGCAAGTGGGACTACTCCGACGAGATTATCGAGCAGGAGGATCTGCTCAAGCAACTTAAAGCCCAGTTCCAACAAGCCCACGAACCAATCGGCGGTAGGGAAGTTTACTGGATGATCAAATTCCTATTAGCGACCGTCTAGCTCATCGGGTGGAGCGGTTGATGAGATTGATTGCCCACGCTTGCGAATTGGCTCCTGATAAATCTGCATCTGCCCGAACGCCAGCCCGCATCCCTCACAGTGTTCATCTTCCCACAGAGCTGGGGTGCGAAACCCATGTTTGCAGACCGGACAAACCGAGAGGAGACGCACCCCATGACGGTCGCATCCCGTTTTCCCCGATCGTTGCCACACCCCCTGACGTACTGGGGTTTGGCATAACAGGCTGCACACAGGCGAGTTTGCAGATGCAGCCGAGCAGGGGGTAACATCTTTGCCAGTTGCTTCGGATCGACTTCGACCAGTTTTGATAAGTGTCGCGTCTCTCGGTAATCGACGTTGATATCGCGCTAGCTGTCGTTTAGTAACTGAAACGCTGATTACAACTAGCTTCTGGATGAAAAACATTTTTGCAGATCATCTCACGATCAGTGTCGTTTGACGACCAATTTAGGGGTCAATTATGGAACATCCTGCTGCTGAAATGCTTGAATAGCAGGAGTTTCGAGGTTTAGCGACAAATAGCGTGAGATCTTCTCAAACGACAGATAGCGTGAGACCGCCTACTATCTTGCAAAACACTGCTCTAATCTTTACTCTACATGGCTTCTAGGCACTAAATTTACTCGACATTCAGCGTGAGACGAGCGACGAAAAGCGTGAGACGCGATACCAGTTCATTATCGAGGGCAATCACCAGCTTGTTGACCTGCGGTCGTGACGTTCCCATCTCTCGTGCAGCAGCAGCAAAGCCACCCGAAACCACAACTTGAGTAAAAGCGCGAATACTGCCAAACTTATCCATCGT
>NZ_JACJOR010000349.1:0-5842 GCF_014695615.1 Leptolyngbya sp. FACHB-711 | reverse complement strand
ATTCCGCTCACCGTTTTACAACAGATTTACGAAACAAATGAAACCTTCCGCAGTCGCTACGATAAGCTGTTCGAGCTGCGCGAAAAGTTTCAATATCACCTGCTCAATTGCAGCACCTACCCACCTCAAGCTGTAGCATCACTGCTGCGAGCACTCGTGTATCAGGAACGATCGCTGGGCAATCAACCAAACGGAGAAGGCATTTATACCTTTGATTTACCGATCGACATTATTGCCCGTGCTTGTCAGTTAAATCATCGCACCGTCGAGCAAGTGATTAAAGGAATGCACAAAGTCGGACTGGTTGAACCCACAAAAGATAGCGATACCTCAAATGATATTTTGCGCGTGATTGATGCAGAAGGTTTAAAGGAAACCTACAGCGCAACCAGAGATAAAGTATCGTGGTGGCCCCTCAAGTAGGGCAAACGATTCAGTCTCAAAGTCCTAGAAAAGGGGAATGCCCAGGATATATCTGATGAAGTTGCTGCCACTTTCACCCTAGAGACGATCGGTATACCCCAGTAGACACACTCTTCCAGTCTAATTACTCCCTACCTAAATGATGGAAGAGGGCTACAGGTAGTCAAAGTCCGATCGCTACACTAAGCAAGGATTTCATCGCAATTTCATCACTGCCTACTATTGTAGAAATAACTAAATGGTCATAATTTTTGCCCTATTCCTTTCAGGAGGGGCTTTTTCTTTCTCTGAAGCTTGTGGGTACACGAGAACTACCGACAAGCTTGATTCCCTGGGGTAGAGCTAAGACCGGGAAACTTATGCAGGGATGTTTCTGACAGGGATAGGTAATTGAACGAGAGCGCGAATTACAGCGTCTATTTCAAGCTATCTGATTAAAGATAGGAAAGAAAAAGCTTGCAACAATAGAAAGTGACACAAAAAACTGTGATTTGAGTACTTAACTCTGACACTTTCGCTGAGATTACTCGATAGGTTTGATAGAGCGTTTGATAGAAACAAGCACAATGGGCAATTGATCGTCTTGGCAGCAGGGGAACGTTGCAATTGCAGCGATAGCGAACAAACGATCGCTATCGTTTAACCTGAGCGAGCAACTGTCACACTTCCATTTTAAAAGTTTTGGTAAAAACTACCATTACTAAAAACAAACTTTACTGCAAAAAGTTAAGAAATGTGAAGCAAATTTAGCCTGTGGAAAACTTGCGTCTTTCCTGTGGAAAACTTGTTGAAAAGTAGTGGAAAAGCTATTCTTTAAAGGGGATAGCGAAAGTGAGTATAATTACCTATGTGATAAAAGCAGCAGTTTTCCCACAGGTTTTCCACAGGAACGATCACTTGAACCTCAACTCATCTAAGCATTTCGCAACTTTTTCCCTATTTTCCACAGGCTCTATTACTGCTAGATCTCTTTAAAACTATTTAAGAATAATCAGATCAAACGATCGAGCGATCGAGCAAAAAGGCTTGATTGAATGCGAATCGACAAGGGTGTTACGATCTGCATCCAGATTGGAAGCGTGTAGGCAAACCCTGAGAAATCCTTTACTCACTTTCTCAGATCCACGCTATATTTCTGCCAGCATGGGTTCTTTGGCATAGCAACCCGAAGTCAAACCGTGTTCCGCCTGTCTGCGATTTCCTCCCCCGTTTACGTTCACTTCCGTCCATGAAACTCATCTGCACCCAAAGCGAACTGAATACGCATCTCTCCCTGGTCGGTCGCGCGGTTCCTTCCCGTCCGAGTCATCCGGTTTTGGCAAATGTCCTGTTGACCGCGAATGACGAAACCCAGCAGGTCAGTCTAACAGGCTTTGATCTGAGCCTGGGCGTTCAAACCAGTTTTGCAGCACAGGTTCAGGAGGCAGGAACGCTAACGCTTCCGGCAAAGCTACTGTCAGACATCGTTTCTCGGCTGCCCGAAGGCGAAATTACCCTGTCTGACGAGGGCAATGAAGCTTTGGTGACGCTCACCTGTTCATCGGGACGCTATCAGGTGCGGGGTATGGGGGCAGAAGATTATCCAGAACTGCCTGCGATCGAGGATGGAAACATTGCCCAGCTTCCTGTTGAGGCACTGATTGAAGGGCTGCGCGGTTCGCTCTTTGCGACCAGTTCTGACGAGTCGAAGCAGGTGCTCACGGGCGTTCACATTACCGCAGAAGCCGACGGATTAGAATTTGCCGCCACTGATGGACATCGCCTCTCCGTGGTGCAGACCGTGAGTGAGGATAATCAAAACGAGGCGGAGTTTGGCGTCACCGTGCCCGGCAAGGCACTGCGGGAGCTGGAGCGGATGCTGCAAACTAATGGAACTGGAACAGCGATTACGGTACGGTTTGACCAGGGACAGCTTATCTTCGTCTGGGAAGGCAATCAACGCCTCACCAGTCGCCTGCTCGAAGGGCAGTATCCCAACTATCGCCAGCTTATTCCTCGCCAGTTTTCCCGCCAGATGACACTCGATCGCCGCCAGGTCATTAGCGCGCTGGAACGAATTGCAGTCCTGGCAGACCAGAAAAATAGCATTGTCAAACTCAGCCTCAACAGCGTTGTGCAGGAGCTTGTCCTCTCGGTAGACGCGCAGGATGTAGGTAGTGGGCGGGAGGCGATCGCCGCTCAAATTTCTGGTGACGATCTAGAGATTGCCTTTAACGTGAAATACCTGCTGGAAGGGCTGAAGGCATTGAATACCACAGAGATACAGATGCAGTTTAATACGGCAACTAGCCCCTCCATTCTGACCCCAGTGGGCGGCGTGAAGATGACCTACCTGGTGATGCCTGTTCAGGTTCGTAGTTGAAGTCTGACTGTATTTTTTGCTTCAAAGATATTTTTGTTTCAAGGATACTTTCGCCAAGCTGAAAAATTTGATTTTGAGCGATCGTTCTGAAGAAGAACCTTGCAAAAGCGATCGCTCAACCCACAAGAAGAGCCTGAATTAGAAAAAGGGGTAGGGCAACACAGCTATCTGCTAGAGATTCATGATTTTCTTGCTATCTCTTTATGGCAACTTTGACCAATTTCAGGAGATGCCTATTAGGCTGATAGCAGGGTGAGTGACTACCCTACCCAAGACCGGGGCAGGCAGTTATGGGGGCTCATGGACTGCTTGCTTCCCCTTGGGTACTCGTCAAGAGTCGCAGAGCGATTTGAACGAGTGATATAAACTACCACAGCAAAAACCGATTCAATTTCGGTCATCTTCAAACATCGGCGCTAAGGTTTTGCAGTGAGAAAAGTATGCTGTGTTCCAGGCTAATCCTCAAGCAGAGCTGTTTTGCGGCGATCGATATTCACGATCACAGAAGACGTTGATAGCGTTTTTGCACCCTGCTGCATAGTCTGCACGTCGATTTCTCGCCAGTCTTTCGGACTCTGGCAGTGATGAGCAACCAGTAATCCCCACAGACGCACCTGCTGATTTGATTCATCTTGCAGCGGAACCAGAATCGGCACGACGAGATTCGCTCGTACCTGCATTCCTTTCAGGAAACTCCGATGGCACTCGGCGATCGGTTCAGTGTCAATATCAGATATGGCTCGAACTCTGCCTTTTAGATATTGCTCTGCATATTCGCCGTTAAAGCACTCGTCGGGTCCGGTTTCGCCGTAGATGGAATATTTTGTGTCGCTTAGAGCTTCAAAGGTGACGCGCCCTTCCCATTCTCGATAGAAGTAATAAAGGGCAACGCGATCGACTTGAAGCTGTTCGCGCAATTCGTTGGCTGTTTTTTGGACTAAATCATCGCGCTCAAGATTGTGCGACAGCCGTCGAATCAGCTTTTGCAAGCCCTGATCAAAGGAAGTCTCAGACGCAGACGATGAGCGATCGAAACGATTTTGCACAGACTTAATGATGGAAAACAGTAACAATAAACCAGCGTACTTCTAATCTAGCTCTGGTTTAGCTTTAGGGCAATCACTCGATAGCAAGAGGTTGATGCAAAGCAGTTTCCTGGCAAGAATTAACTATCCGGCAGTTTTTAAAAGCTGATTGAGCTGCTGTACGAGCGGATCGCGCTGCTGTTGCTTAATCCGTTTGTAAGCGATCGCTAAACCCATTGCGAGACGGTCTTCGATCGCGGCTGCGGTTTGCTTTGATCGACAGGAATTCGCTAGCTTCTGGTAACTTTCTGCTCGGAACAGCGTGATGACTAACTCTTGAAACAATGCTGCATCAAAACAGGAAATCGTTTCCCGCAGTTCTGAGTCAGCAATCAGCAGTTGCTTTGCCTTACAGCGAATGACTGCCCGCATTGGCTGAATCGGTTGAGCAAGTTCCATAAACTGTCTTTGCATTTGAAAGAATGCTGTGAAGTATATCGTCTTACCAAAATCAGACTCAATCTTCTCGCGATAGATCTAAGAGATCTCAACCTGTAGCAAAGGAGGGAGATTTGAATCGAGTGCTATTCAGATCTCGATTGCGACTTTTCAAATAGGCTCTGCCGGGCTGCTCGCACCGGTTAATGTCTCCTCACTTTAGGTTGAGGATGAGCGTTAGACATGACTAATGCCGATTAGTTTAGCCAATGCAACTTTACAATCTGCCAAACGCAAAACCTAATTCTCTGCTGCGTTCAGAACTTGAAGAATCCCTAATTAATTGACTCAAAAGGGACACCAGCCCAGTATGTTTTTAGATCGGGGCACTGCGGGCAAGACTCTAACTGTCCCAGCTTCGGCATTTTATTGCGTTTATTTTAGATGCGCTATGAGTGAATCCACGATCGAATCCATTCTGCAAGAAAATCGTTTATTCCCCGCGACTGCCGCATTTGCCCAGCAGGCCCAGATCAAGAGCTTGGAGGAATACCAGCAGCTCTATGATCGCGCCAAAGCTGACCCAGAAGCGTTTTGGGCAGAACTGGCAGAACAGGAGCTGCACTGGTTTCAAAAGTGGGACAAAGTGCTGGACTGGCAGCCACCGTTTGCCAAGTGGTTTGTGAATGGCAAAATTAATATCTCCTACAACTGCCTCGATCGCCACCTGACCACCGAGCGACGCAACAAAGCTGCGCTGATCTGGGAAGGCGAACCGGGCGATTCGCGCACGCTCACTTATGCCCAGCTTCATCGGGAGGTCTGTCAATTTGCCAATGTGCTGAAGCAGTTGGGCGTGAAAAAGGGCGATGTAGTGGGCATTTATATGCCGATGATTCCCGAAGCAGCGATCGCGATGCTTGCCTGTGCCCGAATTGGTGCGCCGCATACAGTGGTGTTTGGCGGATTTAGTGCGGATGCCCTGCGCGATCGGCTCAACGACGGCAAAGCAAAGCTGGTGATCACCGCAGACGGAGGGTGGCGGAAAGATGCGATCGTGCCCCTCAAAGAACAGGTGGATAAAGCACTGGCAAATGGGGCGGCTCCAAGCGTGGAAAACGTGCTGGTGGTGCAGCGAACGGCGCAATCGATTCAAATGGAACCCGGACGCGATCACTGGTGGCATGACCTGCGTCCGAATGCTTCGGCAGACTGTCCCGCAGAGCCGATGGACAGCGAGGATATGCTGTTTATTCTCTATACGTCGGGCAGTACGGGCAAACCGAAGGGCGTGGTTCACACCACGGGCGGCTACAACCTCTACACCCACATAACCACCAAGTGGATCTTTGATCTGCGCGATACGGATGTTTACTGGTGTACGGCAGATGTGGGCTGGATCACCGGACACAGCTATATCGTTTATGGTCCATTGTCGAACGGGGCAACCACGCTGATGTATGAAGGTGCGCCGCGTCCCTCTAATCCGGGCTGCTTCTGGGATGTGATCGAGAAGTACGGCGTGAATATTTTCTATACGGCTCCCACGGCGATTCGGGCGTTTATCAAAGCGGGGGAAGAGATACCGAATGCT
>NZ_JACJOR010000348.1:0-8350 GCF_014695615.1 Leptolyngbya sp. FACHB-711 | reverse complement strand
TTAAAGAGGCGATCGGGCAGCACCGACCACTGCTGGTAAATTTGCTTCAGATTTTGCAGTTGCTGCTGATTTTTACTTGTCGCCTGGTCGCTGAGTAAATCATTCAGCATCGTCAAGTCTGTTTCAAACGACTGGCGCGTTTTTTGATAGCGAAAACGGTATTCGGAATCTCCGGTTGCCAGATATCCCCGGACATCAGAAAGCATTCTCAGCAAGTTGGTCTGCGCTGTCGCAGAAGCCAAAGCAGAAGGCATTCTAACCGTTTGCGTTTGATTGATATTGGCTGTTGCCTGAACACTGCTTAAATACGTGCGACCAACCACCAGAAAAGTGAGCACGACCAGCGTTCCAAATCCCAAATTCAGCTTTTCTCCTAACTTGAGATGCTTGATTCGATTGTTTAGGCTTGGTTTAACGCCAGTCGCTTTTTGAATCAATGCCTCAAGGGGCTGAAAATATTTGTAACGCATGAAGAGTTCTCACGATAGGCTAGAAGGCTGGTTTCGATTGATGGCAAAACTGGAGAAGCTCAATTCATTGATGCGATTCCATTGATGGATTTGCGATCGAAATTCATTCCAATTCTGGTAAATCTTTTTGAATTCTGCGTGTTCGATCGCCAGTTCTTCATAGATTTCAAAAGCAGTTTTGTGAGCCGCTTTGAGAATTTCAGAATTAAAGGGAAGGAGCTGGGTTCCCTTTGCCAGCAGTTGGTTCAACCGTTCACTATTCGCCATATCATATTGGGCGAGAACTTTTAGGTTTGCTTCAGCAGCAGCGGCTTGAAAAATCTGCTGATATCGTTGAGGCAATTGATTCCATTCCTGGAGATTGATCAGCACCGCATAATTTGTGCCGGGTTCCCACCAGCCCGGATAGTAGTAAAAAGACGCAACCCGATCCAATCCAAGGTTTTCGTCATCGTTTGGACCCTGCCATTCTGCGGCATCGATTTCGCCTTTTTCTAAAGCCGCGTAGATTTGCCCTCCTGCCAGAAGCTTCACCTCGACTCCCAGCTTGGCCAAAACTTGTCCGCCTAAGCCAGGAATCCGCATCTTTAACCCTTTCAGATCAGCGACGGTGTTGACCTGGCGGTTAAACCAACCTCCCATTTGGACTCCGGTATTGCCAGCAGGAAACCCGATTAATCCAAAGGCTGCATAGACTTGATTCAGGGCTTCCAAGCCTCCGCCTTCATACATCCAGGCATTTTGTTGATAAGCCGTAAGACCAAACGGCATCGTGGAAGCAAATGCCAGAGCCGGATTCTTTTGGGTGTAGTAGTAACTTAAGGTATGACCGCACTCTACCGTACCCGCCTGAACGGCATCCATCACTTTCAACCCGGAAACAATTTCATCGGCGGCATAAGGGGTGATGACAAACCGCCCGTTAGTCATTTCAGCCACTCGTTGAACAATAATCTCAGCACCGCTAAAGACGATCGGAATCGATTTTGTCCAGCTTGTTGCCATCCGCCAGCGGATCATAGGGGTTTCAGAAACGGCAGCCTGGGAAGAGATGGTTGGGGCAGCTTTCTGAGTACAGGCAGCTAGCGTGGCACTTGCAGTCGCGATCGCAGCCTGACGCGCAAATTGACGACGTTTCATAGCAATAGAGAAAAACGATTGGAAGAACAGAGAAGGCAGCACATTCAAAAGCGGAAATGATGAGGCTAAGCATCATGGGTGAACGCAAAATTGGCGAAGCTAAGTTCGTTGATGCGATGCCACTGATAAATTCGATCGCGGAAAGTTTTCCACGGCTGATAAACTTGACTGAACTCAGGATCCCGACTGGCAATGTCCTCGTAGAACGCGAATGTTGCTTGCTCAGCCGCTTCTAAAATCTCTGTATTCAAAGACTTTAATTGAACTCCTTCTGCTTTTAACCGCTGCAACATTTTGGTGTTTCCAGCATTGTATTTTGCTAGTGTCAAAATGTTTGCTTCGATCGCAGCAATCTCAATGACCTTTTGAAACTGCGGCGACAATTGATTCCACTGCTCCAGATTGATAATTACATCCACCGATTCACTCGGCTGCCACCAGGCAGGATAGTAGTAAAACCGAGCAGCTTTGTGCAGTCCTAATTTTGAATCGTCGTAGGGTCCAGTCAGTTCAACCGCTTCTACTTCTCCTTGAACAAAGGCTTGAACAATCTCATCAGCCGCCAACATTTTAATTTCTGCACCCAGGCGACTCATGATTTGCCCGGCTAGCCCGGAAATCCGCATCTTTAATCCTTTGAAATCCGAAGTGCGCTGAATTTCGCGTTGAAACCAGCCGCCCATCTGAGCCCCTGTATTGCCTGCCGGAAAATTGATCACGTTAAATCTTTGATAAACCCGACGAATCGCTTCTAACCCACCGCCTTCGTAGAGCCAGGCACTTTGCTGCTGCGCCGTAAAACCAAACGGAACTCCAGCACTAAATGCTAATGCAGGACTTTGTTCAATGTAATAAGTGCTAAACGTATGACCGCACTCGATCGTGCCTTGAGAAACCGCATCGAGCACCTCCAGGGCTGGAACAATATCACCCGCAGGATAGGGCGTGATCACAAAGCGTCCGTCGGTTAGTTCACTAACGCGCTGACAGAAAAGTTCGACGGCTCCATACAGCAGGTCAAGCAATTTCGGGTAGCTCGTTGCGATGCGCCAGCGAACCGTGGATGCCGGATCAGATGTTGAATCAGAAGATGTTGAATCAGAAGGTGCATCCGCAGCAGTTTGCCCCAGGGCTGAATCGGGAGCGATGCGAAGCAGTTTCCCCTGCGGGGTAATCGACCTCGTCGCAGCAACCCCGGCAACAGCAGCAGCAACCGTGTACCTTACAATTGGGCGGCGTTTCATAAACGACAACGACTAACAAAGTTTATCTATAAGTGTGCCCAGCCTTGATTTGCCCTAACAGTTGCTCACTCGGTCGCAAGGATTGCGGTACAAACATCCGTGCTGCACGACTTAAAGAAATTTCTGTAAAGACTTCTTGAACTTTTGATGAAGTTTCAGCAGAATTACGGTCAACTTTCTGAGTTACGCTTGCGGTGTCAGGAATATCACTGCTAATTTTCTCGTAGCGATCGCTTTTGCCTCCGTACTTATACTCATATACTTATGCCCCAGCAGAGCGAGCATCTACCGGGATTGCGACCCGATTCTTTGGCTAAGAATCATTTCGCTGAAGGTCATTCCGCTGAAGCATTCTATTCCGCTGATAGCCTGCTGCGCCATCCGCTCAAGCTGATCGGTGCAATGAGGCGGGATCTGCTGGCAGCGCGAGAGCTAGCATGGCGGCTGCTGGTGCGCGATATCCGTGCCCAGTATCGGCAGTCACTGCTTGGCATTTTTTGGGCGTTTGTGCCGCCGATCGCCACTGCGGCGGGTTTGACACTGGCAAACAATGCCCAAGTGCTCAACGTGGGCGCGACCGACTTGCCCTATCCAGCGTATGTGATGCTGAGTATGGCCCTCTGGCAAACCTTTGCTGAATCTGTGACCGGGCAGGTGCAAGCAATCCTGAATGCCAAGTATCTGCTGTCGCGGATTAACTTTCCTCGCGAAGCGTTGGTGCTTTCTCAACTGGGGCAAGTCGGGTTCAATTTTTTAATCAAGCTGGTGCTGATTGTGGCACTGTTCCTCTGGTTCAAAATGCCTGTTACCTGGGCGGTGATCGTCGCCCCCGTGGCACTGCTCCACCTGGTTGGCTTCGGGACAGGCATTGGGCTGCTGCTGGCTCCGTTTGGTGGACTGTATGAGGATATTTCCAGAGGTTTAACCCTGCTGCTGACGGGGTGGCTATTTATCACGCCGGTGCTGTATCCCTTGCCCCAGTCCGGTCTGTTTGCCATGCTGGTGAAGCTAAACCCTGTCACTCCCCTACTGATGACGACAAGAGAACTGGCAACGATCGGCACGGTGTCTAACCCCGGGGCTTTCTGGTTGGCAAGCCTGACCGCGCTGCTGGTGCTGCTGCTAGGCTGGCTCGTGTATCGAGTTGCGATGCCGTTTATGATCGAGCGAATTAGCGCATGATGGACTGGACTCAAAATCATTTCCAGAACGGGATACACCACGCTGGGGACACAGATGAATCGAGTGATGTCATCTTGTCGGTGCAGGGCGTGTCAAAAAAATTCTGCCGCAGCCTGAAACGATCGCTGTTTTACGGCATCCAGGACATTGGCTCCGAGCTAACCGGAACGAAAAGACCCGATCGGCTTCGCGCCGGAGAGTTTTGGGCACTGCAAGACATTAACCTGCAACTGCGACGCGGCGAGGCGTTGGGCTTGGTGGGGGCAAACGGCAGCGGCAAAACCACCCTGCTGAGAATGATTAGCGGTCTGATCAGGCCCGATACAGGTTCGATCTGGGTGCGCGGACGAGTTGCCCCACTGCTGGCACTGGGAGCGGGCTTCAGCCCTGTTCTGAGCGGGCGCGAAAATATCTATGCCAATATGTCGATTCTGGGTTTATCCACCCGCGAGATCGATGCACGATTTGAGCAGGTGGTCGAATTTGCCGAGATCGGCGAAGCCATTGACGCGCCTGTATACAGCTACAGTTCTGGCATGGCAGCGCGGTTAGGATTTGCCTGCGCGGTTCACACCAACCCCGATGTTTTGCTGATCGATGAAGTGCTGGCAGTCGGAGATGCGCGATTTCGTGCCAAGTGCGAGCGGCGGCTTGCGGATCTACTCCAGCAGGGAACGGCATTTGTTTTGGTCACCCATTTCTTCCAGGGCATTCTCAACATTTGTTCTTCTGGGATTTATCTCAACCAGGGGCGTTTAATTGCCGCCGGAAATGCCCGCGAAATCATGGATCGCTATGAGCAAGATTTGTTTTCGATTCAGCGATCGTCTGACACTTTTCCGCTGGTATTACCTGCAAGACCTGAAACCGATAGTGCCGGAGCCGATATCTTATCGATCGATTGCCGCGATGCCGCCGGAAACACGATCGCTGCGCCGATTAGCGGGGAGCCTGTATCCTTTTGTGTGCGCTGTCGCGTCGTTAAACCGATTCAAAAGCTCAGCCTTTTTCTTGCCGTCTATCAACCCGCCCGGGATAACAGCCTGGCACTTCACCTAAGCAGTGCATACGACGATGAAATGTTTGAAGTTGCGCCCGGAATTTATGAACTGCGCCTGGCACTGCCTTATCTGGGATTGCTTCCCGGTTCCTACACGCTGAATGCCTTTATTAAGGACGGTTTACTCTATCTTCTAGACTCCTACGAGTCGCTGCCGTTCACGGTCGAGAGCGCATCTCACCTGAATCGGGGGTTCTTTTATCAGCCCCGCCAGTGGCAGCTTTTGGGTCGTGGAATGCCGCAGCCCAATCCGCAGTCTCATCTGCAATCCATTGGGTTACAGGAGAATAGGCTACAAGAGGATGGTTTACAGAAGAAGGGCTTACAGGAGGACTATGAACATTTCCCCTCCCGCCGTTAGCGTGTTGATGTCGGTTTACAACAATGAGCGTTTTCTTCGGGCAGCCATCGAAAGTATTCTGAATCAAACTTTTACAGATTTTGAGTTTGTGATTATTGACGATGGTTCTACCGATCGAGCGGGAAAAATCTTAGAAAAATATGCCGCGCAAGATGCCCGAATTCGCTTAACGCGGCGGGAAAATCGGGGCGTTGCCAAAACTCGAAACGAGTTAATTGATCAGGCACGGGGCAAATTTGTGGCGGTTATGGACGGGGATGATATCGCCCTGCCCGATCGCCTGAAACAGCAGGTCGAATTTCTAACAGCTCACCCAGAGGTTGTCTGCGTAGGCGGTTCACAGGACTGGATCGACGAAGCCGGACGCTTCCTGGTTCACCGCGAGGTGCTAGAACACGATCGCGATATTCAAGCCTCCGCTTTGTCGGGCATTACCCCGATCAATCACCCCTGCGCTCTGATTCGGCGATCGGCTCTGCTTCAGGTCGGGGGCTACGATGAAACAATGGCAACGGTTGGTGATCTGGATCTGTTTTTGCGGCTGGGCGAAGTGGGGCAATTGGCGAACCTGAAGCAAACCGTGCTGCAATATCGGCTGCATCCAAAATCGATTAGCGAAAGCAATCAGCTGCGGCAAACCGACGATCGGCGAGAAGCCTGTCGGCGTGCTTGGGAGCGGCGTGGCATCAGCGGCAAGTTTAAAGAAGCTCCACCCTGGCGACCGATCGATCGTCCTTCGCGCCACGAGTTTGTGACCGACTATGGCTGGAGATTCTTTCTCCGGGGCGATCGACAGGCGGCAATCGTGTATGGCATCAAAGCAGTGCGAACGCTACCGCTCAACCTGAACGGCTGGAAGCTGCTGATCTGCGCGCTGATCAAACCACTGCCAGAGGTCGAGACAGTATGAAATCAATCGATCGCCTGCCGCAGCATCCAGAACACCAGCCAGACCACCGGGAGCAGACACGCCCGATCGTTTCGGTTCTGATGGCGGTACACAATACAGAACGCTTTGTGGGACAAGCGATCGAAAGTATCTTGCAGCAGAGCTTTCGCGATTTTGAGCTGATTGTTTTAGATGACGGCTCAACCGATCGATCGCTGCCGATTCTTCAGCACTATGCAGCACAAGATTCACGGATTCGGCTGATCAGCCGCGAAAATCGTGGAATTCCCCAGACGCGGAATGAGCTGCTGCGTGAGGCACAGGGCGAGTTCATTGCGGTGATGGACTCCGACGATGTGGCACTTCCCGATCGGCTTGCCCGCCAGGTCGCTTTTTTGCAGCAGTCGCCGGATGTCGTCTGGGTCGGGGGCGCGTTTCAGCTCATCGATCGCGAGGGACGGCTCATGACCGAGATCCCGCTGGCAGAGCGAAACAAGGAAATCAGGTCACTGCTGCAAGCGGGACAAGTGAGCTTTTTACATCCCACCGCGCTAATGCGGCGATCGGCAGTGCTTCAGGTTGGCGGCTACGACGAAAGCTTGCCCCTGGCGGAAGATCTGGATTTGTGGCTACGGCTGAGCGAAATTGGCGCACTCGCCAATCTGCCCAAAGCGGTAGTTCAGTATCGGCTGCACGGCAATTCGATTTGCGATCGGTATCAGGCTTTGCCGCCCCACGAAGTTCAAACCGTGCTCGATCGCGCCTGGCAAAAGGGACTGATTCGCGATAAACCTCAAGCTACGGTGGTTTGCGGCTGGCGACCCACGCCCGATCGCGCTTCCCGCCATGCATTTGCAGTCAAATACGGCTGGTGGGCATTTGGCAATCGACAGCGGCGGTCGGCTCTGCAATACGGCATTCAAGCCGTTGCCCTTAATCCAGGCTCATTGGAAAGCTGGAACCTGTTGGCTTGTGCCTTGATTAAACCGTTCCCAGTTGCTTGATGTTCCGCATCTTCTTGATGTTCTCCATCCTTATGTATCCCTCACCTGTAATCATGACAGCTCCCTTGGTTTCTGTGCTGATGCCCGTTTACAACGCAGAGCGATACGTCGCGCAGGCGATCGAAAGCATCCTGAATCAAACGTTCAGCAATTTTGAATTCCTGATCATTGATGATGGCTCCACCGATCGATCGCTGAAGATTTTGCAGCAGTATGCCGCCCGGGATCAGCGAATTCGCCTCCACAGCCGCCCTAATACTGGACTTGCCGTAGCACTCAACGAAATGCTGCAAACCGCCCGGGGCGAGTTGATTGCCCGCATGGATGCCGATGATATTGCCCTTCCTGATCGGTTCGAGCGGCAGGTTTCTTTCCTAGTGGATCACGCGGAGGTTGTTTGTGTGGGCGGTTCGTATGAGATGATCGACGATCGCGGACGGTTCCTGACCACGCTAAGCGTTGCCTCTGACGATCCCACAATTCAGCAGTCTGCCCTCGCCGGACATGGCAGCATCTGTCACCCCACAGCCATGATGCGGCGATCGGCACTGGTGCAAATCGGCGGCTACGACGCCAGCCTGCTGCCTGCGGAAGATGTGGATTTGTGGCTGAAGCTGGGCGAATTGGGGAAGCTTGCCAATCTCTCCGCTCCAGTTTTGAGATATCGCCTGCACCCTGGCTCAGTCAGTGCCCAAGCCTGTGCAATTCAGCGTCAGCAAGCCCGCAAAGCCTGCGAACTCGCCTGGAAACGCCGCAAGATTCAGGGCAGGTTTGAAGCAGACGATCTGTGGCGACCGGGAAAAGACCGCCGATCGCGCCATCAGTTTATGCTGCAATACGGCTGGTGGGCGTTTGAAAGCGGCAATCGATCGACGGCTGCGCTCTACGGCTTAAAAGCAGTTTGCCTGCTGCCGCACTATCTCGAAGGCTGGAAGCTGCTGGCTTGCGCCCTGCTGAAATCGCTGAAATCAAAGGAGGCATCGCTCAACCAGAACCAAAC
>NZ_JACJOR010000347.1:0-14291 GCF_014695615.1 Leptolyngbya sp. FACHB-711 | reverse complement strand
ACGATCGCCTCAACGTCCTTCCAGCTCATATCCTGCAGCACCCCATGACTGGGCGGAGCCATGACTTACTCAAGCTGGAGCGTTACTACATCAGGCTAAACCTCATCGTTCTGAACTTACAGTTTTAGCAATTCCAGACTTACAGTTTTAAACTTAAAGCCCTAAACTTTTAGTTCTAAACTTACAGTCCTAGACTTTAGTTTGTAATAGCCAAAACCCGGTGTAAGTCATCCCAGAATTATCGGGCTGAACTAATAGAAAATGGAGTCCTTTTGCCTGTGACTGGCGATCGCGAAACGTCTTTGCCGCCTGAATTACATCAGCATCTTCAAACGTTGTTAAGACCCATCGCTCAACCAAACCTGCTTCTAAAATTAAGCCGTCTGGCTGTCCAGGAATATAGTTGAGAAATACCGGGCGCGATCGCTGGAGCCATCGAGCGAGATTCATCGACTGTCTGCCCCCATCAATCACCACACCCGGAATGGGAAGCGTTGAAGGAAGCTGGAGCTTGATCGGAAACAGAGCATCCGGCATTTCACGAATTGGAATCGGGCGATCGATAAACGCTGAGACAAGATCCCCGGCTGGGAGTGCGGCAAACCGCCATCGATCGCCCCACAGGTTTTCGGGCAAGGGTAGGGGAGCCGGACGATCGAGCGTAATTGGATCGTAGGGTTGATTCGTGTAGTGGGGGAGCGAGCGATATTCAGCCGCTCTCTGAATTAAAAACTGCTTCAGAGCAGGAACAGAGCGGGTTTGCTCAACTTTGAGGCCCAGTTTCTCTGCTGCCGCCAGCATCAGGCTCACCGACTGAGGACGGAAAACCTGGAGACGATCGGGCTTTTCCTGCGGGTCGATCCACTGTTGAAGCTGAGCTGCGATCCAGTTTGAATCTGCCTCAGACTGAGAACAAAAGGCACTTGCGGTAAATTTGCCGTCAGTGTCGCAAACGACCAGTTCCCAGAGCGGACTGCCTACAGCATCTTGAAGCGGACGACGATAGAAATCAGCTTGCCAGCGCATAAATAGAGACGATCGAATTAATTTTTGGGGCTGTCCCTTCAACCATACGCGATGACGTGGACAGAATAATCTACCGTCAGAAACGCTCAGGCTCTAAAACTTATAACTACAACATTGAGAACTTGTGCCAAGATGATAGGTTGGCTTTCACCTTGGCTTCACCGCTGCCTTTACTAATTGTCTTTACTAACGGCAACAAAAACCCGCTTCTAAAATGTTCGTTCAGGCACAATTTAGATATCCCTTTCATTAGCAAGATCATTAGCAAGATAAGCCTTTGGTTAAAGTGTTCTGACCTAAGTTCCCACCAGCTTCTATCTCATCTAACGCGACAGGTTTACTTATGAGTACCTCACCGATTCGGTTTTTGATGTGTTCCCCCGACCACTATGACGTGGACTATGTGATTAATCCATGGATGGAAGGGAATGTTCACAAGTCTTCTCGCGATCGAGCCGTAGAGCAATGGCAAAAGCTATATCACGTCATTAAGGACCATGCCATTGTTGATTTAGTCACGCCACAAAACGGTGTACCGGATATGGTGTTTACTGCCAATGCCGGACTCGTTTTAGAAAAAACAGCCGTCCTTAGCCGTTTCTATCACAAGGAACGTCAGGGCGAAGAGCCTTTCTTCCAGCAGTGGTTTGAAGAGCATGGCTTTACCGTGCATACGCTGCCTAAAGATTTGCCGTTTGAAGGCGCGGGCGATGCGCTGCTCGATCGCGAAGGTCGCTGGCTCTGGGCAGGCTACGGATTTCGATCGGAGCTAGATGCTCACCCCTATCTAGCAAACTGGCTGGATATTGAGGTGCTGTCACTGCGGCTGATGGACGAACGGTTTTACCATCTGGATACCTGCTTCTGTCCGCTGGTAGATGGCTATCTGCTTTACTATCCGCCGGCGTTTGATTCCTATTCCAATCGCCTGATCGAGATGCGCGTTCCCGAATCAAAGCGAATTGCGATCGAAGAGGCAGATGCGGTCAACTTTGCCTGCAATGCAGTGAATATCGATCGCACGATCATCATGAACAAAGCTAGTGCGGAGTTGAAACGGCGGCTAGAAGCGATCGGATTTCAGATCGTCGAAACGCCCCTGACCGAATTCCTCAAAGCAGGCGGCGCAGCGAAGTGTCTCACTCTGCGAACCATAGAAGCAGTACAGCCAATTCACCATGCAGTGGCGGCAATCGAGTCGCGCGTGGTGCAGCTCGAAGGGCATTTGCTTGATTCGGGTCTGATCAACCGGGCGTTAGATACGATCGTTGAAGCGGGCGGCAGCTTTCAGGTTTTAAACTTCCGGCTGGGCGAACAGCGTCAAAGCACTTCTACTGCAGAGATTCGCGTCACGTCTCCCGATCATGACGTGATGGAAAATATTATGACGCAGCTCATTGATATGGGCGCAGTCGCTCGTCCGCAGGAGGTTTGCGACAATCAGCTTGAAACGGTGACCAAAGACGGCGTTGCACCCGATGATTTCTATGTCACTACGATTTATCCCACCGAAGTGCGCGTTAACTGCGAGTGGATTAAAGTCCAGAATCAGCGCATGGATGGGGCGATCGTCGTTTCGCAGACTCCAGAGAAAACCACGGCAGAATGTAAACTGCTGCGCGACCTGAAGACGGGCGATCGCGTGGTTGTGGGGGTTGAGGGCATTCGCACCATTCGCAAAACTGAGTCTCGTGAGCAGCGCAACGCGACCCAGACCAAACCAGACGAATTCAGCTTTATGGGTTCGGGTGTATCGAGCGAACGCCGCGTCGAGCTAGTAGTCGAGCAGATTGCCTGGGAAATCCGCAAGATCCGCGATCAGGGCGGCAAGGTGGTGGTCGTCGCGGGTCCAGTCGTGATTCATACGGGCGGCGGCGAGCATCTGTCTCACTTGATTCGCGAAGGCTATGTTCAAGCACTCCTGGGTGGCAATGCGATCGCGGTTCACGACATCGAGCAGGCCATGATGGGCACATCGCTAGGCATGGATATGAAGCGTGGCGTTTCAGTTCGGGGTGGGCATCGCCATCACCTGAAGGCAATCAACACGATTCGTCGCTGCGGCAGCATTGCGGAAGCCGTTGAACAGGGCATACTTACCGGTGGCATTTTCTATGAGTGCGTTAAGAACAACGTCCCCTTCTCGCTGGCAGGCTCAATTCGGGATGACGGTCCCCTTCCTGATACGCAGATGGATCTGATCAAGGCGCAGGAAGACTACGCACAACTGATCAAAGGAGCTGACCTGATTCTAATGCTGTCTTCGATGCTGCACTCGATCGGTACAGGCAACATGACTCCGGCAGGTGTGAGAATGGTCTGTGTTGATATCAACCCGGCGGTTGTGACTAAGTTAAGCGATCGGGGTTCGGTGGAATCGGTGGGCGTTGTGACGGACGTAGGCTTGTTCCTCAGTCTGATGGTGCAGCAGCTCGACCGGTTGACGAGTCCCTATAAACTGGCGCAAACCGTCTAGCAGTGACCAATTTTTAACTGATTGTTAAATCACTGGAGGGGTGGGCAGTTGTCCCCCCTTTTTTTGAGCCTGATACCCGCTTCTAGAAGTCGATCGCCGAAAAGCTGCGTAACCGCCTATGATCTGTAAAAGTCTGCCTTGCGATAGACCTTTTCTCTGCGATCGTAGGGTTTTGTTGGGTTTCTAAATCGATTGTTTCAGCAGTTTTTAAGTCTCCTCTGAGTCTGATATGAGCAATTTCCCTGCAACCGTAACTCCTTTTGCCCCGGATGTTTTCGCCGATCATGACTGGTCGCTTTTGCTGCAACAGCTTCTCGATGGGCAATCGCTGACGGTGGATCAGTCTGTGGCATTGATGGAAGGCTGGCTGGCGGAGGCAATTCCACCCGTGCTGTCAGGGGCAATTTTGACCGCAATTCAGGCAAAGGGCGTTTCAGCGGCAGAACTGACGGGCATGGCGCAGGTGCTTCAGGCGCGTTCGGTCGGCGGCACAGATACCTCAGGATTTCCCACTCCCCGAATTGATACCTGCGGCACAGGGGGGGATGGCGCATCCACGTTTAATATCTCAACGACCGTGGCGTTTGTGGCGGCGGCAGCAGGGGTTGCGGTGGCAAAGCACGGCAATCGATCGGCTTCCGGTAAGGTTGGCTCGGCAGATGTGCTAGAAGCCTTGGGTGTGAATTTGAGCGCGTCGCCCGACCGCATCAAAGCGGCTCTATCAGAAGTGGGCGTGACGTTTCTGTTTGCGCCAGGCTGGCATCCGGCGATGAAAGCAGTCGTCCCCCTGCGAAAAACGCTGAAAGTGCGAACAGTGTTTAATTTGCTGGGTCCGCTTGTGAATCCGATGCGTCCGACTGGTCAAGTCGTGGGCGTGTTTAGCTCTAATCTAGTAGAAACAATCGCCCAATCGATGCAGCAGCTCGGCATGGCAGAGGCGATCGTACTGCACGGACGAGAGAAATTAGACGAAGCGGGACTGGCAGACGCAACCGATACGGCAATCCTGTCTGGAGGCGAGGTTCGATCGCTAACCCTGCACCCCGAAGCCTTGGGACTCACCCCGGCTCCCACCGATGCCCTGCGCGGCGGCGAAGTGGCGGAAAACGCCGAAATTCTGCGTTCGGTACTGCAAGGTAAAGGGACACTGGCACAGCAGGAAGTGGTCGCCCTCAATGCTGCCCTTGCCCTTAAAGTTGGATGTGCCCTGCCGGAGGTTTCCAATGATCCGATCGCGACCTACCGTAAGGGAATTGCGATCGCCAAAGACATTCTCGCTAGCGGAGCCGCCTGGAAAAAAGTTGAGGAACTGACTGCATTTTTGCAAGTTGGTTAAACTCTGTATCCGGGCAGCAATCCGACGAGAGCGATAATTTTATCCGCAAATAGGGCATCCTCCTCACAGCCTTGGTGTGATTTACCGCGATAGGAGGGATGTGATGAAGCTTGCTCATGCGATCGTCTTGCTTACCAGTTTAGGAATTGGTTGTACGGCTGTCTCTGAAAGTGTTCTGGCGCAAACGGCTCCTGCCCCTGCCCAAACGCCTGCCTTACGGCCGAGTACAGCCAGTGCTGAACAGTTCTATCGCAGTGGGGTAAACCAGATTAACGCTGGAGAATTTGAAAACGCGATCGATAGCTTTAATCGTGCGCTCAATCTGTCTGCGAATTATGCTCCCGCCTATCTTTATCGCGGCTATGCTCAGGCAGCTCTGGGAAATTACACCGTTGCGGTGCAGGACTATAACCAGGCAATTGAACTTGTGCCTAATGATCCCCAGGCTTACTTTTATCGGGGCGTGAGCTACTCCAGCCTGAACCAGCCTCAGCAGGCAGTCTCTGATTTCAACCGCGTCATTGCCCTTGCACCAGAAGAACCGGATGCCTATGTTCATCGCGGCGCACTCAAAGCCAGCTTGCAGGATCAGCAGGGGGCACTGGCAGACTTTAACCGGGCGATCGATCTCGATGACGAAGACGCAGAGGCGTATCTCAATCGAGGCAGCATTTTGTTTGGGCTGGGTCGGACTCAAGATGCGATCGCAGACTTAAATGAGGCAATCGATCTCAATCCCGAATCTCCTTATGCCCATTACAATCGCGGCTTCATTTACTCCAGTCAGGGCGGACTGCGAACGGCAGTGGTCGATTTTACACGGGCGATCGAACTCAAGCCAGACTACGCAGAAGCCTTCCGCAATCGGGGGCTAATGCAGGCAAAGCTGGGCAATCATTCTGCCGCGCTCGGCGATTTAAACCGGGCACTGGCTCTAAATGCAAACGATGCCGAAGCCTTTAAGGTGCGGGGCGATGTGCGGGTTCTGGCTGGAGATTTGGTAGGCGCGATTTCAGACTACGATCAGGCACTTGCACTGCGTCCAGACTATGCCGATGCCCTCCGTAGCCGCGCCGATGTCCGTGTGGCGATCGGAAATCCAGCTGGTGCGGACGCAGACTATAGCGAATTCCTGGCGATTCAGCCCGAAGCTGCCGAAAACGGATCAGAAACCGCTGCGGTATTGAGCGATCGAGCCGAACTGCGGTTTGCAATGGGCGATCAGCAGGGCGCAATGGCAGATTACACTCAGGCAATCCAGCTCAACGGTCAAGACGCTCAGGCGTATATGAGTCGCGGTAGGCTCCACGCTAATCTGGGAGATCCCACAGCCGCCAGAGCCGATTTTCAGCAGGCAGCTAATCTTTTTCTCCAGCAGGGGCAGGCAGAAGGCTACCGTCAGACTTTGCAAGAAATGCGCGGATTGCGATAGTTTGACGACCCGAACTGCCCCTAAATCCCTCCAAGAATTCCTTCAAGTAAGGAGCTTTGAGCCGGAAGAGAGTTTCCTAGCTTTGGAGATTTCTACAACATCACTCTGAAAAAAGCAGCGACGATCGCCGGAAAAATCGCTACAAAAAAGGAGCCAGGATTTCCTGAACTCCTCTTTTTTTATCGTTTATCTAGCTTGGAAGACGATCCGTCCATTCATTAGAACAGGATCAGAGTCTTAGGCAGAAAGCGATCGGCGTTTTGCCACCAGTCGGAAGACTTCGATAATGTCTCCGTTCTGCCAGTCGCGGAAGCTGTCGGAGCCAATACCACACTCGTATCCGGCATTGACTTCCTTCACGTCGTCCTTCACCCGCTTCAGCGAATCCAGGTTGCCCTCAAAGACAACATCGTTTCTGCGGCGAACGCGCATCTTCGTGTTGCGGATTGCCTTACCCGACAGGATGTAGCAGCCTGCAACGGCTCCTCGTCCCACGGTAAAGACTGCCCGTACCTCTGCCTGACCGAGGGGCTCTTCTACCTGTTCGGGTTCCAGCAGACCTTCCATCGCACCCTGGATGTCTTCCAGCAGCTTGTAGATGATGTTGTAGTCGCGGACATCTACTCCGGCACCGTCGGCTGCCTGACGCGCACCGCTGGCAAGCGTCGTATTGAAGCCAACGATTACGGCACTACTTGCCGCCGCCAGATCCACGTCTGTCTCGGTAATTTCGCCCGGAGCAGCAAGCAAGACGCGCACCTGAACCTCTTTCTGCGGCAACTGCTGGAGCGCACCGAGGATTGCCTCGACCGAACCCTGCACGTCTGCCTTCAAAATCAGATTCAGTTCCTTCAGATCGCCTTCCTGAGCTTGAGCAGAAATGGTGTTGAGGCTAACCCGACGCGACGCCATTGCCTGTTGAAGGCGAGACTGACGCTGCTGATCCAGACGACTGCCTGCGACTGCACGCGCTTCTTTCTCGTCGCGGTAGACCTCAAAGTCATCACCTGCCGCCGGAACATCGCTCAGACCCAACACCTCAACTGCAAAGGAAGGAGTTGCTGCATCTACGCGCTTAAGGCGATCGTCGATCATTGCCCGCACCTTACCAAAGGTAGAACCTGCGACCAGCACATCGCCCACGCGCAGCGTCCCGTTTTGAACGAGCAGCGTCGCGACCGGACCCCGTGCCTTATCCAGGTGTGCCTCAATCACCGTGCCCTTCGCGGTGCGATCGGGATTGGCGTAAAGATCTTCGACTTCAGCCACCAGCAGCAGCATTTCCAGCAGCGTATCGAGGTTGTCACCCTGGAGCGCGCTCACCGGAACCATAATCGTTTCGCCGCCCCACTCTTCAGGAACCAGGCTGAACTCAGTCAGTTCCTGCTTGACGCGATCGGGCTGAGCTCCTTCTTTATCGACCTTGTTGATCGCAACGACGATCGGCACTTCAGCAGCTTTAGCGTGGCTAATTGCTTCGATCGTTTGAGGACGCACTCCGTCATCAGCAGCTACCACCAGTACGGCGATATCCGTGACTCTTGCGCCTCGTGCCCGCATTGCAGTAAAGGCTTCGTGACCTGGCGTATCCAGGAAGACGACCTGTTGTGTACCGTTCTCGGTGTCCACATCCACGTGATATGCACCAATGTGCTGCGTAATGCCGCCTGCCTCGCCCTGAGCCACCTTCGTTTTGCGGATCGAGTCGAGCAGCGTGGTTTTACCGTGGTCAACGTGACCCATGATCGTCACCACAGGCGGACGCCGCTGGAGGTTTTCTAGATCCTCGGCGGACAGCATTTCGGTGATCTTCTTGGCTTCGGCTTCCACTTCGCCTGTCTTCACTTCGATCTCGTATTCCTGCGCCACCATTGTCGCGGTGGGAATATCAAGAATCTGGTTGATGTTTGCGGCAATTCCCTTCATAAAGAGAATCCGAATTAGCTCCGTTTCAGGGACGGCCAATTCGATCGCCAGATCGTGAACCGAGAGCCCGCCCGTAAGGGTAATTTCCGTCGGACGCTGCCGCATTTCTTCCTGCTGCTTTCGGTCGCGCCGACTGCGGAAGGATTCAGACGATCGCTTCTGCTTCACAGGAGCAGCTGCCGCCACGGGTTTCGCTTGCTGTCCAGGACGGCTCTTTGGCTTCGGCGGACGTGCCAGCGAAAGGCTGACCTGTATAGGAGCATCCTCATCAAGCTCATCTTCGTCGAGGATATCTTCTAGCTCCAGATCTTCCTCATCAATCACAGGCTGAGCGCGTCGCTTAGTCTTCGTCGCTGCCTTGCCTGTCTTAGCGGCTTCCTTCTCTTCCTCTTCTTCCTCCTCCCAGGTCTTGCCTCGCTTGGGCGGACGATTCAGAGTGGGACGACGAACTTCTTCACCGCCCGGCACAAAGGGTCTAACAATACCACCGTCTTCAGTTTTCGCAGCCGTTTCCGCACCGTCTCCGCCTTCTCCGGGACGCGTGGGTTTGCGGCGCAGCTCAATAACGGGCTTGGGCCTCAGCGGTGATTCCGGGCGACCCGCACCACCGGGCTGATCGTTACGTCGAGGAGCTTCCCGAACCGAAACGCCACCTTCACGCGCTTGGACAGGCTTAGCTCCTACTTCTACCTGCTCTGCCGCTTCTGCTCTTGCCTTCCTCAAAACGGGCCGGTTAGTTAGATTCGGGGCTGAGCCATCAGCCGCCTTGACCGGACGAGGCGGAGGAGAGCTAAGCTGGGGCTGGGGAGCGCGAACGGATTCCACCCTGGGAGCCGCCCCATCATCAGAAGAGCTGCTCTGCATTGGCCTTGGTGCAGCTACCTGCGGCGTTTCCTCAACCGGAGCTTCAGCTTGAACTAGCTCTATCTCGACAGGAGCTTCGACCTCTTCTATCGTCGCTTCGATCGATTCGGGACTGGGCTGGGCCGCTTCGTCTGCTGGTGCTGAACGAACCGGGCGGCTGGGTGAATTGAGCTTTGCGGGGGCTCGGTCTGCGGTAGGTGTGGCGGGGGCAGAAGCCGAGCTGGTTTCAACCTCTGCACGCTTGGGCGGTTCTGCAAGAGGGCGGGTTCTGCGAATTTCTAGAATTTGCTGCTTCTTCACAGGGGGTTGAATACTAGACGGCCTTGACGAAGCACCTGCCTGAGAAGCACCTGCCTGAACTGATGCCATAGGCCTGGGTGCAACAGCATGGTTGGGTGTGTATTTCTCGGCAGCAGAACGAATCCGCTCCGCTTCCGCCTCAGTAATGGTGCTGCTATGACTCTTGTACGCAATATCAAGCTGGTCGCAAACTGCCAGAATGTCTCGATTGTCCAAATTCAATTCCTTCGATAACTCGTATATTCTCACTTTGCCGTTATTCATCCACTATCCCCTCTACGTCCCAAACGATCTTGATTAGGTTACATACTGACCTGCACTTCTGGTGTACAAAACAAATCAATCCCACCTGGAACTGTTTTACCTTATCGACTCAAGCAGGCAGTTTACCCCTTCCTTGAGATTGATTCAGGCTCAACAGCTTTTATTTAATCAGATGAATTGAGTACTGCTTTACCGGGATAAAACAGCTTCCCTTACCATCTTGCACGAATTTCGGAATGTTGAAGACGTTTTTCAGGTTAAGAACGACTTGCACCACGGAGTGCAATCTAGGCTTAGATGACTCAGGTTTCAGTTCTTGCGGAGTGCCTGACCTGATAGTTACTGCTTAACGAATGCCCTGCCTCCGTGAGTGCATCAATTCAACCAATCTCAATCGATTAACCTCAACTTATTACGCCTCTCTGGGAAAAATCGCTCGCTTGACTTTCCCTGACTCAGAAAGGATATATCAACAATTACTCTATCGTAGCGGTTGTGGAAAGTCGTTGCCACAGAGTTCGATAAATTTCTTCAGAAACTGTCGCCTTCAAGGCACGTCCCAGACGATCTTTACGTTGAGCAGTCTGAAGACAGGCCGAGTCTGGACAAAGGTAAGCCGATCGCCCCATCCCCTGATCTAGCATAACAATTTGTGAAGGAAACGATCGCACGACACGCCAAAACTCTTCTCTGGGAGCAACACGGCGACAGCTAATGCAGCGGCGATGGTTGGGGGGCATAGGGGTGGATGGGTAGGGATAAGGGTAGGGCAAGGGAAGGGAATGAGTGAAGGGATAGGGGCAACGGGGTGAAGCAGCAAGGACGTAAAGCCTGGAGGAGATAGCCTCATAGGGAGCGTCGTAGGGTAAGAGACAACACTTGCTCTTTTTCTTTTGCTCACCCACTGCCTAATCTCGTCCTTGGGTACACCTTAGGTACAGCATGAAACTTTACTCACTCCTCTACCCTCCACCCTTGCACCCCTCCACCCTCACCAACTCCTACGATCGCTCTGGACGCTGCACTGCCTCTCCCAATTCGCTCCCAAAGCCATCTCTGGCGGATTGTGCCATTTCCTCAGCATCGAAGTCTTGTTCGGTCAGGACGGCTGCTTCGTCTTCGGCAAGGGGTTCTTCATCATCGTACTCGTCCTCGTACTCGTCCATTTCGGCTTCGCGGGCGAGGCGGCGTTCTTCAGCAAGTGCTTCCATTTTGCGGGTTTCGGCTTCGTAGTCGTATTTAGCAGTGTCTTTGATATCAATTTTCCATCCGGTGAGGCGAGCTGCCAGGCGCACGTTTTGCCCTTCTTTGCCGATCGCCAAACTGAGCTGGTCATCGGGAACAAGGACATGGGCCTGCCGCTCATCGGGGTTAATCAGCCGGACTTCATCGACCCTGGCAGGGCTGAGGGCGTTAGCAATGTAAGTAGCCGGGTCGGGCGACCAGCGAATCACGTCAATTTTTTCGCCGCGCAGTTCGTTTACCACAACTTGAATGCGTGATCCCCGTGCACCGATACAGGCTCCAACCGGGTCAACATCTCGTTCCAAGGTATCGACGGCGATTTTGGTGCGGGGTCCAACCGATCGTGAGGGCGGATTGGCTTCCCGTGCCACTGCCACGATCCGCACGACCTCGTCTTCGATTTCGGGCACTTCAGTGGCAAACAGGTCTACCACCAGTCCGGCATCTGCCCGTGATATTAAGAGCTGTGGTCCGCGATGGGAGCCTTCCAGCACCTTCTTTAGGAACACTCTGAACGTAGCGTTTGCTCGATAGTTGTCGTTGGGCAACTGTTCGCGTTTCGGCAGTTCGGCTTCGACATCAGGTTGACCGAAACCGCTATTGACTGCCATGACAACAGACTGCCGCTCAAACCGCAGAACCCGGGCCTGAAGTACCGTGCCTTCTAGCTCCTGGAATTCTTCCTGAATCAGCTTGCGCTGCTGATCCCGCAGTTTTTGCGCTAGCACCTGCTTTGTTTGGATGGCTGCCATACGTCCAAACTCACCCTGGTCTGGGGTAACATCCAGAACAACCGTATCGCCCAACTGCGCTTCGTCGGCGACTTCCTGCACTTCTTCCAGCGAAATCTGGTGATCGGGGTTGGAAACTTCTTCCACGATCGTCTTGGTTGCTAGCACCCGAAACCCTTCGTCTTCGATATCGAGTTCGACTTCAAAGTTATTGAAATATTCTTCGTCAAACGCAGATACATCTGGGCGATGGGTGCGGCGGTAGCGTTCGTAGCCTTTGAGCAGTGCTTCGCGCAGGGCAGCCTGAACCGCGTGCTTGGGCAAATTTCGTTCGCGGCTGATGCCATCAATTAGTTCCTGGAGTCCAGGAAGGGCAACCATTGACATAGGTTAAGTCCTCTCTTCAGTTGTCAGTATCTTCAGTTGTTTGAATTTCTTTGCGGGTGAATTGTTGCTGCTATTCCTCAATGCCATCGACGAGCTGCACCTGACTTACCAGATGACGCGGGATGGCGATCGTGCGTCCTTTGCGGTTCAGGCGAACTGCCTCCTCGTCGCGACGTACTAGCCGACCCGTCCAGTTGATATGACCCGAGTATGGCTCTGTAGTCGTCACCAGAACCGGAAATCCCTTAAAGGAAATGAACTCGCGATCGGAGGTGAGCGATCGAGAAATTCCAGGACTGGAGATCTCCAAAACATAGGCATCGGGAATTATACTCGACGCATCCAACGCGGCTTCAAGAGCACGGCTCATGCGCTCACAGTCATTCAGACTAGTATCGGCTTGCAGGTTTCGCACATCTACCCGCAGCACAGGCGGACTTTGGTTGGTTTGAAACACGGCTCCAACCACTTCTAGCCCCAGGTCGGCGGCAACGGGCGATGCGAGTTCGAGAATGGGCGGAATTAAAGGATGGGTCATGGCAGGTTGCAAATCAGATAACCGTTGCTTTCCTCAATCTGTTTGATGAAACTGAATTTGAGAAATCGTGAGCCACGGTAAAACGCAAAGACAATAAAACACAGCAATAAAACGCAAAAAAGTGGGCGATCGACCCACTTCTGACGGGAGTTATCATCAGAACCCCGGAAAGCAGTTTTCCCGGTAGATTTTCAGTTTAACGTATGGGGTTTGAGATGGAACGGGGGAAAGGAAATTGGCAGGAATGGGTGAAGCGTTGAGGGGATGGGAGGATAAGGGCTGATTGAGCAGTTTTGCTAAAGGTTTATTATTTGTTTTGGGGAATTTGATAAAGCCGCTGGGTCATCGATCGCAGGCTGTCGTTGTCGGCTTCGTTGATGCGCTCAACGTAGTTGACTTTGACTTCGTCCAGAAGGGCGATCGTGAGTGCCTGAATTTCGGTGAGTGCCTCGTGTTGCTGGGCTTCATTACGGAAGGTTTGGTTGAAATTGCTGACGAGTTTTTGCATCAGGGCTGACCCGACTTCATCTTCCAGAGCGGTGGTAACAGCACGGTAGGCGTTTTGGGAAATTTGATTCGCCATTTCGCGGCTGAGCTGGTCTGACCAGTGGCTCATTCCCGGAATTTGGCGCAGTCCGGCATAAAGGGGAGAGCTGTTGATTGCCTGAGCAAGGCTGTGGTGCAGTAGGGCATCCAGATCCGGCTGGACTTTGGGGAAGACGCGATGCACCAGCAGATCGGTCAAGTGTCGGGATAGGACGGCGACTTCGTCTACGTTGTTGAGATCAATGTAGGGGCGATCGGGCTGAAACAGCCAGCGTTTGATTGCACCGCCGCGAATCAGTTCCTGCATCTGGTCAACAATTCGCAGCACAACCATTTCGGTTAGCTCGACGGCAACGCTCGAGACGCCCAGACGCACCACGCGCTTGCTGATCGGTCGGAGATTCACTAACTGCGATCGATGCAGCCGCACCGTCACCGGAATAATTCGCAAAATCCGCCAGAAGGGAAGCAACAGCAGCAGATCATACCAGCGCAGCACGATCGCATCCAGCCAGGTTAAGCCCGGATAGCGGCGCATCAGGAACAGAATCCGGGCAGACATCTCGATCGCAAATAGCCCGATGAACCACATATCGATTCTCCAGAACCGATCGATCGGCTTGCCGTTTTCCCCAATGCCCCGGAAATAGTTGCTGGCAAACTGAGGACGGATTTCCCGGTTAAAAAAGGCGATCGAATCATTCCAGCCTGCTTGAGTGAGATAGGGCTGACTCCAGAAAGTAGTGAGGGCCTGGGTTGCCGATTCCTGCCGCAAACGGTCGCGCATTCGGTTCTTGATGCGTTCTAGCGAACCAGACTTCCCCGCACTCTCAAACGGATTTTCTTCGATGATTTCCTCGCTGCGGCGGCGGAGGTCTTGCAGCAGTAGGGCAGTTTGGGGAGACTGTAATCCGGTTTGGGCAATCTGTTCGTTTAGGCGATCGACTGTTTGCAGGTAGGCAGCCGTGGTGCGGTGCGGTTCAATGCCTTTGATGTGGTAGCCATACGCTTGGGTGAACCCCGGAAATACACGCATATACTCATCGCGCAACGGCAAATAGCTCCAATCAAACAGCACCAGCAAGAAGCTAATCAGCGCGAGCAATGCCATCAGCTTTTCAAACCATAGCCTGCCGCGTGGCTGTTGCCTGACCCTTGCGCCCTGCCGAACTCGAACATTAATCGCCATTGCCCCACTCCTTGCCCTTTCCTAATAGGCT
>NZ_JACJOR010000346.1:0-18334 GCF_014695615.1 Leptolyngbya sp. FACHB-711 | reverse complement strand
GGACGTTTGTCCAATGGCATTGTTTCAGTTAATGCTTAGGCAGTGGTGGACAAACTCACCTACCCATTGTTGCTCAAGAGCTTCAAGCCCAAATCCCGGCTCGAACCCGATGACTCGTACAAAACCAAACCGCAACTTGCCATTGAAATTCTACAAGAAGTCAAAGCATTGGGCTTCGAGGTAGAGCTAGTTTTAGCGGACAGTTTGTATGGCGAAAGTGGGGATGTGATCAATACCATCGAGCAGTTCGGATGGTCTTACATTGTTGCCCTTCGCTCGAATCATGGTGTGCTTGTCGGACCGGGACAGCGAGTGCGCTACAACCGTTGGCGAGCATACGATCAGGCGCAGGTTGGACATCCCACCGAGCGCCGTCACATCCGCGAAATCATCTTCGGTGCGCGGCGCAAAACGCGCTACTTCCAAATTACCAAAGAGGGATAAATAACAAAAAGGCACGTTCTGCAATGCAATAAAAAATCCTCCATCTAAGATGAAGGATCAAGCTTTGTTTGAAGCACTGCCATTTTGACAGCGTTAGAGGAAGTTCGGGGAAATCAAACCGAGATTTTTAACTATGGCAACCACTCGACGATCGCTTCTTCCTTAGTATTTGTATTGCGTTCGGGCGTGGTGCGCGTAAATTCCAGGTGAACCGATCGCGTTTGCTCACCGTCGGCGGCAACTGCCATGATCGGGAAGTGAATCATGCCGTCCTGGAAAGACATCTGGAAACGGAATGTGCCGTCTGGATTGAGCTGAATTGGACGACCGCCGATCGTTACGGTAGCATCGGGTTCAGTTGCGCCATACACAATCAGTTCAGCATCGGCAATCAGCCAGAACTGACGCGGACGCATCGACGGTGAAAGCCCTGCTCCCGACATGCCCATGCCCGACATGGTATACATTCCTGCCCCGGACATGCCCATCCCCGAAGTTGTGTACATTCCTACCCCGGACATGCCCATCCCCGAAGTTGTGTACATTCCCGCGCCCGACATTCCAGCCGCACTCATGCCCACGCCAGACATCATACCCATGCCGGAGGTGGTGTAAGCTGTGCTGCCCATCATGCCTACCCCAGACATTCCCGCGCCCGACATTCTAGCCGCACCCATGCCCACGCCGGACATTCCCATGCCAGAGGTGGTGTAAGCTGTGCTGCCCATCATGCCTGCGCCCGACATTCCCATCCCGGAAGCCGTTGGCACTGCCCACTTGCCTACCCCCGATGGGAAAACATAGGAGCTGATTGCCTCTTCGGGAACCTGCTGCATCGAACCAAATACAGACCCTGCAACGCGCTGCGTCTCGGCAGACTGCGCCATTTCAAACACGCGATCGTAAACAGGACTAGCAACGCTTGCCACACTTGCCAACTGTCGGGTCGGATGAGGAAGCTCCTTCACCGTCTTGCCGCGCAGGTCATCTTCCCAAACAACAGTGATGAACTGGTCATCGATCCAGTCTGAGGGATAAACAGGCGGAATTCGCACCGGAGCCGATCGCGCCAGCATCAGCCAGCGACCGTCAAACGCCACGTAGCCAATTTCCACCACGTAATCTCGATCGCTTACCGGAATTGGCAAGTACCACTCCCGCGCCAGTTCGTCGCATTCATATTGCTGTAAGCTGTGCGGACGCTGAATTTCAACATTGATATCAGTCACGTCATAAAACCGCAGTGCCAAACGCACGCCCCCCTGCTGGCGCAGTTCTTCTTTTCGAGCCTTAGGAATATCCCAGTAGGCATAAGCCCATTGCGGGTCACGGGGCAGCAGCATGATGCGGGTTTCGCTATAGCCATCTGGCAACTCAGGCAATCCCTCATCTACAACGGCAAGAGCTAAGGCTGCCTCAATTTGTTCAGTTTGCTCTACATCAAGCCCAACATCAAATTTCGCTGCTTCCACTTCTGCCTGTGCTTCTAAAGAACGAGTTGAACTGGAAACAAACCGCGCCCGCTGAATTTCCTGGATTGAGCTAAGCAACTGGTCTTTTCTCATGCGGCTATAACGCGAGATGCCCAACTCGCTCGCAATTCGGCGGAGCTGCCGGAGGGTCATTTCTTCGATCGGCGGACGTTCTGTTGACATGGTCAGACCTCCAGATGTCTATCGTTTGAGCATGAGTGCCTTGATTCAAAGCTGAGAAAGAGAACAGAAACGACTGAATAAAGCTGGGAGTTCAATCCAATATCAAACCCATCAGTCTTTGGGATCGCAGGGGATCAATGTGTCCCTATCTTGCAGAAAATCAGCCTAAGAATCAAGTAGTTCAAAGCCTGATTCTAGTGAGATCAACGGAAACTCAGCGATCGGAACAGCAATAATGTCATGATTTTCTGACAAATGCCCGTTTGGGATCGGGTTGTGGGATCGACAATATCAAAGTTTCATGACATTGCGAGCCAACTGTCAGTTACGCTAGAAGCCCTGAAAAACGGAATGTAAGAAAGTTGTCCTTCCAGAGTGCTGGGAATCCCTATCTGCTTAGAGGAGATGCTCACCCCAATCGTCTGCCGTTGCTTAGCAGTCGATCGCCTGAATAGGTGTTGTAGGGTACGCAGTGCTTTTGCTTGTCGGCAACTCTCTATTTGCACAAGCCGTCTAGACTGTCACAATGGCTAAGGCATATTGGCCATGCTAAGGCTGACTCTAAGACCTGTTCATTTTTTACACACCATCATGTCTACCGATCGCCCCACTCAGGAACCTGCACCCCAACCCGATTCTCGGCAAAGTCGGCTGATTAGCAGCGTTCTGGCTCCGGCAGTTCGGCTGTGGCTGCGATCACAGGTTGAGTCTGTCGCAGATCTGCAATTTCAGCTTGAAGGAGGCGATCGACAACTCCTCTCAGGCTATGTGCCAAAAGTGTCGATCGCTGCACGGCAGGCAGTTTATCAAGGGCTCCATCTGAGTCAGGTTGCGCTGACAGGCGAAAATATTCGCGTCAATTTTGGGCAGGTTCTTCGCGGCAAACCCCTCCAATTGCTCGAAGTCGTCCCGGTCTTTGGTAATCTGACGCTGCACCAGCGCGATCTCACCGCTTCGCTTCAGGCTCCCCTGCTGGCAACTGCGCTATCCGACTTAATGACCGCTCTATTTCAGCCCGAAACGCGCCACCTCTTGCCCCCGGAACTCACTGCTGCGATTGGAACAGGTACGATTCACATCACTCAGCCCCAAATTGAACTCGGCAATCAGCAGCTTATCCTTGGCGGCATTTTGGCAAGTGCAATGAATAATTCCCCCGTCCGAGAACCTGCGATCGATTCGCTCCAACAAGGAACTGCTTTGCCTCGCCTCCCCTTTTTGCTGCGAACCGGAATTACGCAATTCAACGGCAGCCAGCTTTGCCTTGATCGTCCCGAACTGTTGCCCACGCTCACCGCAACCCAGGGAACTCCACTGCCCCATCTCCATCGGTTTGCGATTGATCTCGGTCAGGAAGTCGAGATTCAGGAACTCCTTTTGGAAGCGGAAAGGCTGGTGTGCCGGGGGAGGGTTAATGTAGTACCAGCGTAAGAAGTTATCGCGATCGGGTGCAGTAAACCTGCCAGCTCACCCCTCATTTCCTCATCCCCTCGGCTCCCCCGCTTACCAACTCCCGCTTATCAACTCCGGTTCACTAACTAAAGAAAAAACCTCCCCACCATATAGATCGCCGCCGTCAACAACTGCATCAGCATGACCGGAATCCCGTATCGCAGAAAAGTTTGGAACGGAATACGCTTGCCGTGCTGTTCTGCAATTCCTGCCGCCACAATGTTAGACGATGCACCAACGAGCGTTCCGTTACCGCCCAGCGTTGCACCGTACATCATTGCGTAAAACAGGGGCAGGACTTCAGTGGGAAACTGCCCGTTAAAGTCGGGAGTTAGCACTTCTGCGCTCACCAGCCCCACGTTAACGACATACTGCTTCAGCAGAGGAACCATTGCCACGACCAGGGGAATATTGGGCACGACGCTGGAAATAAGACCCACAAACAGGAGCAATGCCAGGGAACCCAGCAAGATATTTTGACCGAGGATGACGGCAAGAAGTCCTGATAAATTTCCAATAATGCCTGTTTTTTCGAGTCCGCCAATCAGGACAAAGATGCTCATAAAAAACAGCAGCGTACTCCAGTCAACATCGCGCAGAATATTGTGAACGGTGTCGATTTTGCTTTGGTGTGCCAGCAGGAGAGCCAGGGCAGCACCGAGCAGAGCAGACGCAGCCGGAGAAACGGGAATTGGCAGCAATTCGCCTGCCACAAAAAACACGAGTACCGCAACCACAATGATTCCGCCGAGCGCCAAAACACGGGGATGATTGATTTTGGGGTGGGGCAAGTGTTCCAGGTCGGTTAGCTGCTTATGCCAGATAGGGGAAAACAGGAACGGGGTCATGATCAGCAGGGTGACGATCGCCGCCGCGCCGCCCAGACTGAGCTGTGTAAGGTAATCCAGAAAGCTGATATTGACTGCATCCCCTACAATAAACGTTGCCGGATCGCCCACCAGCGTCAGCAGCCCGGCACTATTTGCCACAAACACCATCAAAATCAGCAGCGGCACAAAGTCAACGCCTACTTCCTGTGCCATCGGCGGAATCAGCGGAGCCAGAAGCATAACGGTGGTTGCATTCGGCAGCACGGCACAAATCGGCGTGGTAATCGCAATAATGCCAATCAGCAGCCGCTTTCCCTGCCCCTTTGCCAGGATGACTATCTGGGTCGCCAGGTAGTCGAAAATCTTGGTGGGTTCAAAGGCACGCACCAGCACCATTACGCCAAAAAACAGTGCCAGCGTCGGATAGCTGCCGCCCACGTAGTCGATCGCCTCAGTCAGCGTCATAACGTTGGTAAACACCAGCAACAGCGCGCCCAAAAAAGCTGCAACTGTAAGGTGAATCCATTCGGTCATTACAAACAGGATCACGCCCAGAAACGCTGCTCCTGCGACCCATGCCTGCCAGTTTTCCATCTTCCCCGCTTCTCCGATAAGACGATACAGACTTGGGAAGCTGAGGAGCCAGATCTTTGCAATCACTCATTCCAGAAATTCATCCCGGAAATGTCACAAAAATGCTGTCTCTGCTCAGTCTTCTCCCTTTGCCGACGGAGTTAGTTGACGGGCTAAGGCTGGGAAATGCCCTTTTGCAATCGAGACTCAACGCTAAGCTAAAACCCAGGCATTATCCTGACCGCAAATACGTCCCAAAAATTGATTCCTCCGTTTCGATTGCGCCGATCGAATGAAGGCGGTCGAATTAGGCTGACTTGATTCCAGCGATTTGAAATTAGGGAAATCCGATAAATTGCCGATCGGAGGTTTCGCCTTCGGGTCGGGAAAAAGCTCCTTTATTCCTTACTGAATTCAGCAATTCAAGCGGATTTGATACGAAATCACCAGGATTGGCTCAATCGTAGCACTGGTTTTCCGGGCATCATACCATTCTTGGTTTGAATGCAGATTTGGCAGCGATCGTACCGTTTTGCGATTTGCAGACTTGATGCCTGCCCAAATCCCCTTTCCTGAAGTCGATACAATCAAGGGAATTGCTTTTTTCGCTTGAGGCACTATGCAATTGAACTGGCAATTAAATTTGTGGCTCGCTGTGTTTACGTCTCCCGGACCCATGATCGGACCCCTGCCGATCCGCTGGTATGGATTGCTGATTGCCTCAGCCGTGCTGATCGGGGTGACGTTATCGACCTATTTGGCAAAAAAACGCGGTGTCAATCCAGATTTAATGAGCGATCTGGCGATTTGGCTGGTGGTGGCAGCGATTCCGGCGGCACGGATCTACTATGTGGCGTTTGAATGGGACAAATACGCCAGCAATCCCTCAGAGCTGATTGCAATCTGGCATGGGGGCATTGCGATTCACGGCGCGATTTTGGGTGGCATGATCGCCACGCTAATTTTTGCGAAACTGAACAAAGTTCCCTTCTGGCAGCTTGCCGATCTGGTGGCTCCGTCTCTGATTTTGGGACAGGCGATCGGGCGATGGGGCAATTTCTTTAACTCTGAGGCATTTGGCAGACCCACGAATGTGCCCTGGAAATTGTTTATTCCTCCGGCGCAGCGTCCTCCCGGCTATACGCAGTTTGAGTATTTCCATCCCACATTTCTCTACGAATCGCTGTGGAATTTGGGGGTGTTCGCAATTTTGATGGTGCTGTTTTTCCGGGGGCTGCGCGGTAAGTCTTCGCTGAAGCTGGGAACCCTCTTTCTCACCTATCTGGTATGCTACAGCCTGGGACGTTTCTGGATTGAAGGACTGCGGATGGATAGCCTGATGCTCGGTCCACTGCGAATCGCTCAGGTTGTGAGTCTAGTTGGAATTGCGATCGGGGCGATCGGCTTACTATGGCTCTATCCGCTCAACCGATCTTTGCCGGATGTCGTGTCGATCGCAGAAGTAAACGAAGCAGCGCGAGCAAACGCTCAGGATTCGGACAAAAGCCAGGTATAAATTGATTTTGATTTCTTTCGTAGTAAACCTCACCCAAACCGCTTATCCACAGCACCTGCCTGAGGATCTACCAAAGCACTTTCGTAAAACAGAAAAGCCCTAGAGCAATTTCCAGGGCTTGAATCAGGGTGCATCTATACCCTACTTTTACCGATGAACGGTCAAATGGGGGAATTTACGGATGAGATTTATCTAGTTTTTACAGAAGTTCTTGCTTTCTCAAAGTTTTTACAGGAACGACGCAGTGCTGTGCGACAAATTTAACTTTTGTGTGATTTCATAGAGCCGAATCAACCATGACGACTGAATTTGAACATCGATCAATACCCGCTGAAGATCAGTCTACTATTGCCCCGGCAGTGTACATTGTGGGGGCGGGACCCGGCGACCCAGAGCTTTTGACCCTGAAGGCATATCGGCTGCTGCGTCAGGCAGAGGTCATTCTGTTTGCCGATTCGCTTGTGCCGACTGCGATGCTGCAAATGGTGCATTCTGACGCGGAAGTGATTCGGACAGCAAACAAAACTCTGGAAGAGATTTTGCCCGTTATGGTGGATCGGGTGCGATCGGGTAAATCCGTTGTGCGCTTACACTCGGGTGATCCGAGCTTGTACGGAGCGGTGCATGAGCAGATGCAGGCACTTGTCGCTGCCGAGATTCCGTTTGAGGTGATTCCAGGAATCAGTGCGTTTCAGCTTGCCGCCGCCAAACTCAAGGTCGAACTCACCGTGCCCGGGCTGGTGCAGACCATCATCCTGACGCGAATTAGCGGACGCACCCAGGTTCCCGCCGCCGAAGAACTCTCCTCGCTTGCCGCGCATCAGGCGAGCTTGTGCCTTTACCTCAGTGCCCGCCATGTGCGCGAGGCGCAGGAAAAACTGATGCAGCACTATCCGCCCGATACACCCGTTGCGGTTTGCTTTCGCCTGGGCTGGTCAGACGAGCAGATCTGGATTGCCCCCCTGGCAGAAATGGCAGACCTAACCGAGCAAAAAGACCTGATTCGTACCACGATGTACGTCATCAGTCCGGCACTGCGATCGATTACCCCAGAGGGGAAGCTGCTTCACGATGCCCCAGACCCAAACGAGCAGAATTCCTATCGATCGCGCCTCTACAACCCAGAGCATACTCATTTGTTTCGTCCCCGCTAATGGGTTAACTATCCCGTGCAGTTTTGTCCCGGTACAATGGAACGAATAGAACAAGAACAGCCCAGAGAACTTTGGGAAGTCACGACTGGGAAAGTCACGGCGATGTCCCGAACTGCCCCCCTCGCACTGGAGGATTTAGGAGGCAACGCAGGACGTTGAACACTTTCCAGGGATGGTTCCAGGCTGAGCGGACACGATCGTTTGCTTAGGAGCAGGCACAATGCCTTCAGACTCATCTTCAGATGCAAATGCAAAAATGCAGCAGCTCCGTACGGTTAGGAAAAAGCTGCTGGCACTTCACAAAGCATTGCTGGACTCGGAAAAAGGAATCTACGAGCAGTTTTACGGCAGAATTCAAACCACAGGCGAATATTTTCGCTTAGTCACCAGCCACGATTGGTTTAGCTGGCTGCGTCCCATTTCGCAGTTTATTGTCCAAATGGACGACGTGATTCATGCGAAAGAACCGATTGCCCCTGAAACGATCGATCAACTCTTGCAGCAAGCCCAACAGCTTATGCAGCCCGATGCGGAAGGAACCAGCCTTAACAAACGCTATCTACACGCGATTCAGCGCGATCCGAATATTGCCCTGATGCACGCTGATTTCACACAGCAGTTTGCTTCCCAGTAGAAGGGAAGTAAAAGGGGGCTTGAGGAGTGGCAAGTCTCCGACATCGCCCCTGCAATTTCCCTTTCTAACCTCCACTTCGGGGGGCTTTGAGACTCTTGAAACTCAAATCAATCCACTCAAATTAATTGGAACTTGCTGGAATTCAAGACGAGTTAGGTTCTAATAAGAACGAATGCCAAACAGCAGAATATAGAACAAAAATCCTGACAAAATGCCGTAAGCGCAGGATAGAAGCGATCGAAACGGAAGGTTACGCGCCAGCAGCACCCACAGGCTCAGTGTTGTGGATAAACAAAACATCCCAAACAGCATGCCGTAGCGACTGTCTGGACCCACAAAATTGACAAAAGTGAGAAGCAGAACAACCCATCCGGCAAACAGAAAATAATACTTAAAGTCGGAAGCAGGTTGAGGCGATCGAAACGCTCTGGTAAAAAATGCGAGATAGGCAATAAGAATGGGCGGCAGGGCAGCGGTTGCCAGACTGCGAACACCAAACTCGACATTAAGGCTAAATGCCTGAATTAAAAGACTTAGCAGCGTTCCGCCTAGAACAGCATTAGACAGGGAAACAACAACACGGTTAAGCGCGTAGGCGATTGGATGCGTTCGCTTACGAACTTCTTCTTCAGCCAGTTCTTGAGAGGATCTCACCATTGTTTTTGGGATTGGAGGATTGCAGACAGAACGTTAAGCCAATGCTTTGTACCTATTCTTGAATGAAGCGCATTGTTTCGCCACTGTCGCAGGAGTGACGCGAGGGTAACAGCAAAGCCGTTCTGTTCCTACTCCAGATTGACGCATCGAGCGATCGCATCAGCCAAAAGGCGTTTGGGCCATGCGGGTTTCTACCTGCAAAACAAGCTTGCCGACCTCTGCTTTCATTTCACGAATGCGAATCTCCATGCCCTCGTACTGAAAGTAAGGAAGCTCCATGAGCTCTTTGACGCGCTGCATCATTGCCAGCATCAACTCTAGTGAAACTGCCCCGCCCCCATGACACTGAAACGACTCTAACAGCACGGGTCGATCGCCAATTTTATGATAGGCAGTTGCTGAAAAGCGGATGTGATGAATTTTTCCCTGCTCTGCGGACTGAACCGTAGCATCGATCGCAATTTTGCCATTTCCCGGAAAGCTAATTCTGAGAGGAGGTTGCAGCGCGATCGCGACCCTTTGACCGTTAATTTGAAACTTAAATGGCGGAATGCGGTTGACGATCGCCTGATTACTCATTGCCTGGTTCAGGTCTGCCTCAGTTAGCACGACTCGACTAGTGGCATTGAGAGGCTTATCAAGTTCGAGTTTACCCAGCAGCAGACTGATTGTGTTGAGGTCAAGCTCTTGGGTATGCAGCTCCATTTCCTCAACGCGCAAATCCTGAACCACCATGCCCTGACCCCGTACTGATACAGAGTCAGCCTGCCCTTGAATGACTTTCAGCAAATCCGTGCGGACATCAACTTTAATCTCCTCCGCATTGTCAAGCTGGCTTGAAAGGCCAAGCTGAATTGCCTGGGAAACAAAATGTTCATCAAGGCGCGGCTCTTCGGGCATGGCGGGTTCTCCTACCGGGGTTTAGAGAGCAGTCATGACTTGCAGCAGTTCCGCCGAAAGATCAATTCCAGCATGACGCTTTTTCTGAAACAGGACACCCGCCAGAAAGTAGATATTGGCAGAATAAAAGGCTTTGCGCTGCCTTTGCATTTCGCTGATCCAGTTGCGAACTTTGGGTTCTGAGCTGTAGTAGCCAAACTGGAGCGGTGTCACCATAAAGTCAGACACCTGATAGCCCTGATCGATCGCGTGTTCGATCGTGTCGATCGGATTAGAGTAAGCCGAGATCATCAGTATTACGTTCTCGCAGTCCACCGACAGCAGCTTTTTAGTAATCGTTGCGCCGTCTACCCCACCATGCAGCGCGGGCATACAGATGTCGTCGTCAGGGGCAGGAATGTAGGGCGGATTTGCAATCAGGTACTGAGGATTTTTGGACTTTAATCCTTCAAAAAAGCAGTGATTGTGAACAAAGTATTTGTCGTGAAGCTGATACTGTTTAATTCGGGCTTGTGCCAGCTCGCAGGCAGCCGAATTTAGCTCAAAGCCATGGATCTCACCTGCAAAGGGAGCCTTCAGCAAAGAGTGAATCACAGGACTGCCATCTCCTGCGCCAAATTCTACGGCGGTAATTGATTCTGTTCCCTGATTTAGCAGCATTTTCTCTAAGCACTGAGCATAAAAATGCGACTCTTCAGGACAGAAAAAAACCTTGTTGGGTGAATAGGTTTGTAAATCAGACTTTAATTCTTTAGATAACAGCTTTGTAGATGAATTAGTGGCTGGCTCACTAAATGAGGTAGATGAGATAGAGGATTTGGACGAAGCGATCGAGTCCATCCCTTCTTTTAACTCAGTAGCGTTTAACCCGGTGACGTTTAGCAGTGCTTCTTGCATGAAAAATCCTCAGATGCGAATGGACGAACAAAACAACCGGGTAGGCAATCAGCACTACCCACAAGACTCCAGGGACATCCAGCCTTTACAGCACTGTGCCTGCTTGTTCGGCTGCCCGAATGATGTTAACGATCGCGGCTCCTGCTCGATCGCCCAATGCTTTTTCTTGGTCGTAGCCCAGCACAATTTCCCAGGCGTTTTCGGGATACATTTCGGCAAGCGGGAGAGCAACCTGCTGCACCATCCACTGACCATGCCGCTCATCTTCGCGAATGTGCAGTTCCCAGTAGCCCATTGCCGTATCAGAGAGGTTGAGACGCTGGGCAGCAGTCATGTAATCGCGATAGATTGACGGTCCCACGATTTCAAAATAGGTGAGTCCACCGTTGTAGCGCAGGAAGTGCCGCTTGCGCTCGGTCAGTAAAAAGTTGTGGTTCACACAGGCAAGCAGTTCCCACGGAGCCAAGTCGAAATAGCCCTCGGGTTTGGTGTTTAAGCCTAGCTCTGCCATCATGTTGGCGTAGAAAGTCGAGTGCTTTTTGTTGTATCGACCGTTGCCGTACTCTTCCATCAGCACCCGAATCAGCATGGCGTGAACTTCGTTGCTGGCTCCGCCCAAGATCCGAGACATTCGGCTAGCTTCGACCAGTCCATCTAGCGAGGCAATTGCCAGCAGCCAACGATAGCCTTCCAGCGACATTTCCTCGCGAATATATCGCTTACTTTCGGTGATTGGCGGCTCTAAATCTGCTTCTGCCCGATCGATCAATGCCTGGTTAATATCAGAAATCTGACGCAGGGCTTCTATATCTATCTGCGAATTTTCCCAGGCTTGCCAAACGTCCTCAATGCGATCGCGCACCCACTGAATGTAGAACGAGCGCTCATTGCGATAGTTTTGCAGATCATCAAACCAGAACAGGTTTAGACGATTAATTCGATAAAGAATTCGCTGTAAAAACAGGCTTGCAGCCGCATCAACCGTATTTCCATAAGCAGTGTCCAGCGCAGTGGCTAAAGCTGCCTCGAAATCATCCACGATCTCAGGATTTTGCTTGATCTGTTGGTCTAACGAATCATTCTCCAGCAAATTTACAAAGGTTTGTTCTGCTGCTTTATAATCTGGTGACGCGATCGCTGTTGAAGAATATCTCGTCTTTTCCTGAATCCAGCGATCGGGACTCAACGTTTCTATCATAGTTCGTTATTGAAATCGTTCTTGCCTATATTTCAACCACTGGCGCAATTCATCAAAAAAGAGAGTGCAAAACCTTATCTTTGTTCTAGAACTGCTGCTGTGTAATGGTTATTAATACATTATCGAACAGAGGATTTTCTCACCGTCCATCTTTGGGAGGACAAATGAGAGAAAAATGAATATTTCTAAATAAGTGACTTGCGATACTGTAAAAAAATAGTTTTTCCTTTGATTTGCGGCGGTTTTTTATAAGGAAGGCATCCAGCTAGAGGTAGAAGGGTGGGGGCGGAGACGGGAAGAGGAGACAGGAGGAGGAGAAGGTGAGGGAAGGCGGGATGGAGAGATAAAGGGAAGATAGAAGAGAGCGAATTTGAGAGATTTAATGAACCAGGATTCAGGGTTTGTTCGATCGTTTTTGCGATTGTCGATCGTCAATGTGCTGTCGAATTTGATGGTTCCCCTGGCAGGAATTGTGGATGTTGCATTTTTGGGACATTTATCAGAGATTCGACATCTGGCAGGAGTTTCGCTGGCGACGGTGTTGTTTAACTACATTTACTGGACGTTTGGCTTTCTGCGAATGGGCACCACGGGCATGACGGCGCAGGCGATCGGGCGCAAGGATGAAACCGAAGCATTGGCGATCGGGTTACGACACGCTTTGATTGCGCTGGTAATTGGGGTGCTAATTTTGCTGTTGCAGGCTCCACTGCGGACGATCGGATTTGCGCTGCTGAGTGCTACGCCGGAAGTGAAGGCAGCAGGGCAGGACTACTTCCACGCACTGATTTGGGGTGCACCTGCAACGCTAATTAACTTTGTGCTGATGGGCTGGTATCTGGGACGCGGACAGAGCGGTAAAGTTCTGCTGCTTTCGGCGGTCAGCAACGGCAGCAATATTGTGCTGGACTATTTCTTTGTGGGGCAGTGGGGCTGGGCGAGTGCGGGTGCGGGATGGTCTACCGCGTTGAGCCAATATCTGATGCTGTTGATCGGTTTAGGGCTAATCAGCCGCGAGTTTCGCGGGCGCGATTTGCAGAAAGTCACCAAGCCACTCTGGGAGCGATCGGCTCTCGGCACAGTGTTCAGCCTGAATCGTGATATTTTGGTTCGCACGTTTGTGCTGGTGTCTACCTTTGCCTTGTTCACAAATCTGAGTTCGGCTTTCGGCACAGAGGTTTTGGCGACGAATACGGTTTTGCTTCAGGTCGTGACGCTAACGGCTTATTTTATCGATGGGTTTGCCTTTGCCACCGAAAGCTATGCCGGGCTGTTTCGCGGTCAGGGTACAGTAAAAGGCTTAACGCGGCTGCTAAGAATCGCCGGATATATGAGCTTAGCCGTTGGACTGCTGTTTGCGATCGCCTTTATCCTGCTGCCGCTTCCTTTGTTTGGCTTGATAACCGACCACCGTGCAATTCTCGATCGCATACCCCAATATGTTGTCTGGCTGCTGCCTGTGCTTGGCTTTGGATCGATCGCCTATATGCTCGATGGCTATTTTCTGGGTTTAACCGAAGGACCAATGCTGCGGCGGGCAGCAGTCATTTCAACGCTGGTCGGGTTCGTGCCAATGGCGCTCGTTGCCTGGTGGCTTCGCAGTTCCCATTTGCTCTGGCTGGCGCTGACGCTGTTTATGCTGGCGCGATCGATCACGTTAGCCATCAAAGTTCCTCAGACACTCAAGGATGAAGATTGAATTAATCTAGCTGAGATTCTAGGGGAGCATTCTCACTCGCCCACCCAGGCAACCGACCACTTCTCTGATGAATTCCCTGATGAATTCCCTGATGAATTTAATTCACCCTTTAATCCACTCTTTGCATCACTGAATTCCACATTACGACCTCAACTCCCCAGATGGGTGATTCCTGAACAATGCAAATATTTGTAACATAAACAAAGGAGTTCTTTGGGCTGCCCAGTTGCCTGACTGAATTCCTTGAATTCGTTCAATTCATTCAACAGATTGCCGGATATACAGACCGGTCATTTCGGCGACGCATCTATGGACACGCTCAGAAAAAACAAAGGTCAGCGCGGCTGGATCGTGATTGCTGCGGGTGCGACACTGGCTCTGGGATTGGTTGGTTTTGGCGTCAGCCAGCTCATCGCGAATCAGCAAAGGGCACAGCAAGCCGCGATTGAGGCTCAGGCTCCCCCACCAGAACGGGTCGAAGTGGTTGCTCTGGGACGGCTGGAACCGCAGGGGGAAGTGATTCGCGTGGGCGGGCCTACTGGTGAAAGGCTGGGTCGGCTTCAGGTGCAACAAGGCGATCGGGTTCAGGCTGGGGCAGTGCTGGCCTACCTGGAGAGCTATGGCGAACGGTTGGCAGAACGGGATCTGGCAGCGAGTCAGCTTCGAGAGGCAGAGCAACGGCTTCAGGCAGAAACCTCTGTTGGCAATGCCCAGATTCAAGAAGCGCAAACCCGCGTGCAGCAGGTCGATCGCCCTACTAATTTTCAGATCCAGTCGCAGGAAGCCACGATCCGCGATCTAGAGGCACAGTTTGCCTTGGCACAAGCTAACCTTCGCCGATCGCAGGAGTTACAGAGTCAGGGAGCCATTTCCCAGCAGTCGCTCGACCAGCAAATCACCCAAACCCGACAGGTACAAGAACAGCTCAATAGTGCCAGAGCCAATCTAGTTCGGCTGCAAACCCAGCGTCAGACCGACCTGCAAAACGCCCAGGCACAGGTTCAATCGCAGCGGGCAAGCGCCTCTCTCAGTCAGGTAGAGGCAGCAGTCGAGTCTGCTCGTCAAAACCTCAACCTGGTACAGGCAAAACTCGATCGCACCACCATTCGCGCCCCTCGCGACGGCAGAGTTCTGCGCGTGATCACCCACAGCGGGGAGACGATCGGGGAACAAGGCATCCTCGATCTGGGCAACACAAACCAGATGGATGTGATCGCAGAGGTTTATGAATCCGATATTGGGCTGGTGAAAGTCGGTCAGCCTGTGACGATAACGAGCCGCAACGGAGCTTTTGAAACGCCCATTACCGGAAAAGTCTCTGAAATTGGCTGGCAAATCTTCAAAAACGATGTGCTAGACGATGATCCGGCGGCGAATGCCGATGCCCGTGTGGTTGAAGTACGAGTCCGCCTGAACGACAGCAAACCTGTTGAGGCACTGACAAATTTGCAGGTGGATGTGAGAATCGACGTGAAGTAATCTTTCGGAATGGAATGAAAGACGATCGCGGCAATATTTACCTGGCAGTCAACGGTACACTGATGCGGGGTTTAGAGCTAAACCCGAATCTACTGAACATTGGAGCCACCTTTGTTCAAGAAACCGAGACGGCTCCAATTTATCGGCTGTGGTCGATCGACGATCGGCACCCGGCAATGATGCGCGTGGCAGAAGGGGGCAGAGCGATCGCGCTTGAAATTTGGGCTGTGCCTCCGGCAGGCCTAGCGAATGTACTGATGCAGGAGCCAGCCGGACTGGCGATCGGGAAAGTGCTGCTTAACAATGGCGAAACGGTGCTCGGCGTGCTGGGAGAACCGTTTCTCTGTGAAGATCAGCGCGAAATTACCCAATGGGGTGGCTGGCGTGCCTATATTGCTAACTCTTCAAGCTGAATCTTCAAGCACTTTTTAAACACCTTAAAAAACCGCATGGGCAGTTTCCCGGATGTGGTCGCGATCGCAGTTCGATAGGCTGGAGGATGTGTTCCTTTGTTCTTTGTACCTCCTTTGTGAGACTTGTATGAGTGACTTCCACTCTTCTGTTTCCTGTTCAGATGTCTTCTGCCAAGGTAGTCATCTCGAAGATAGTCATCTTGATTGCAGTCATCTCGAAAGCCTCAAAACTGAATTCATCACGACGATCTCTCACCAAGTTCGCACACCGCTTAGTGTTATTTTTCTCTCTGTCGAACTGCTAAAACTGCATGGGGAGGACTGCACCGAGGCAATGCAACAAGCCTACCTTAGCCAGATTTACCACGCCGCCAAAGAAATCAATACCCTGTTTAACGAGACTCTGCCGATGATCGATGCTGATCTCGCTTAGCGTCTTTTGCGGCGGCACGATGCGTCCGCAATTCCTCAAGACGGTCATCTTCATCCGGTAAAGGCTGTAGAGAAACTGCCTGCTGCGGAATACCGATCGCAATTCCGGCACTATCAAAGGCGAGCTTCAGCCGCTTCCGATATTCCCGCGCCACCTCCCACTGTTTGAGCGGTTGCGTTTTGATCCAGAGGCGGATAGTTGACCCGGTTGAATCGAGCTTATCCACACCCAATAGTGCAGGCTGGTCGATAATTAAATCCTGCCAGTACGGATCGCGCGTCATGTCCATTGCTACCTGCTCAACCACGATTAAAGCCTGATTGAGATCAGTGGTATGGGCAACGCTGATGTTGATGTCTACGCGAGACCATTCCTTTGACAGGTTTTGCACGATCGTAATTGCGCTATTTGGAATGGTGATTAGTCGTCCTTCTTCGTTGCGAAGCTGGGTAATGCGAAGGTTCATATTTTCAACCAGTCCAGTAACTTCGCCGATCGCCACCACATCGCCCACGCCATACTGATCTTCCAGCAGAATCAGAAATCCATTAATCACATCTTTAATCACGTTTTGCGACGCCAGAGAGATACCGACGCCTGCTACCCCGGTCAGCGTCAGGAGCACTGGATTCACCTGCAAACCCAGCCAGGTTACTGCAATCAAAATTCCTGTAATGACGCAGAGCAACGCCGCAATACTTTTTGCCACTCTGGAGAAAGTGGTAAATCGCAGAACAAGACGCTGCGGAGCAGACGGATCAAAGCTCGAAGAATCTTGCAGTGCCAGGAAAAAGCGATCGATCAGGACTGCACTCACCCGCACTCCCAGATAAGTGACAATTCCCACTGCCAGCAAACGCAGCGGAATCTGAATCCACTGCACCAGTAAAGGCTGAAGCCATCGGCTATAGGGAAACAAACCCACGATAAAAAATAGCCCGCCGCCCCACAGGATAATCTGCAAAGTCTGTGATAGTCGCCGTTTAATATCGTTTACGCCTTGCTGCTGCTGATTTGCGGCGCGACGTTGCAGCAGTTCGCTCGTGGTAGAAGGGACGGGCGTTTGGGTTGAGTCACTGAGTTGCTGAGCATTGCTCTTGGACTGAACCGAGAGCGTCCGCCGCTCACTCTGAAGCTGTCGCTGAAACCGAAGCAGACTCAAGCTGCTAATGCCGATCGCCAACAGGGTAATCAGAGCGCGAAGCGTTTGACCTTTAATGGATTGGGGCTGCCGTTCTTGCTGTGCTCGCACCAGCGCATCGGCAATTTCAACGGTGAGCTGATCCGCCCAATCTTCTAGACTACTGCCGTTCACTTCGGCATCTAGGGCAGTTACGGTGAGCAGTTCATCCTCGTAGGTTCTGCTGTCTGCTTCATATCGAGCGGAAATAATGGGCTGACGACTGGTTGGGTCAACCCTAGCCGTGACCTGCAGCGTTTCTGGATCAAACTGGCGATCGATAATTTGTTGAAGCCGCTTCTGGATCAGGCTAATTCGGCTAGAAATTCGGTTTTCTCCCGGTTTATCGGCTTGCTCCACTTCAGGAACAGCGATCGTAAACAGCCTGCGTCCGTCGAGCCGCACCACGCCGCGATCGATGCCTGATCCGACGCGACTGGGCACAGGGCGAATCTGGGGAAAACTTTGCTCAAACTGACGGAGTTGGGGCGGTAGAGCTTCCCTGGGTAGACTGCTTGCCTGACCCACCGCCAAAATTCCCGATTGCGTCAGGACGATTGCCGCTGTTGCCAGTCCGATCAGTCCATAGCCCAGCTTCCGCAGGTGAAGTTGCCGGAGCCAGCCAGCCAGAATTCGTGACGCAGCTCGCTCGCGCGGTGGTTGATTGTGCAAATTGTTCATAAGCTAAATTCCCTAACGACATCGAACTCCGGGCAGCCAGTTCTCAAACCACTAACCCGCCAGTTTGTTCTATTCGGGTGGTCTCTAGCTATTCCTCCTTAACAGAGACGATCGGGCATAAAAGTCCAGGCAAGATGATAGTCTATTCCGGCGTGAACTGCCAAACGGCGATCGAGCGAAAAAGAAGAGTGATTAGGATAGCAAATCCTGAAAACACCCCTGAAAACACCCCTGAAAACATCCTTGGGCAAGACATTACCTGGGCGAAGAGAAATTTGAGACTCAGGGCTTAATGAGGAAATTTGAGGAGTGGCAAAAATCCTGCATTGCCTCCTAAATCCTCCAAAAGTGATTTGCGGTTATTTGTCGCTCCAAAAGAGCAAAGGGAGACTTTGAAACGAGGAGGAAGTGAAGTTTCTTACAGAATTGGCTACTGTACAGACACAATCGATAGCCCTTGCTTAGTGTGCCTGACAAAATCTGCCTGACAAAATCTACCTGACAAAATCTGCATAGCAAAATATGCCGAACCAAGGGTT